>JAEDDX010000080.1 GCA_016293615.1 Acetatifactor sp. | reverse complement strand
ACTAGTCTGCACAATGTATGGAAAATTCCGTGTATAATTGAAAAACAGCAATAATCAAAAATCTTAACTAGTCGATGTAACGCCACAAAATTTGGCTCTTCATTAGGATGTGTGGAACAGAAAATAGGCTGAAAGCCTCATAAGCATTGAAAAAGCATATGTGTTCGGTTATGATTTTTTTGCGAAGAAAAATTATAACGAAAGAGAATCACATATGCTCAACAAAAAGTCTATCAAAACTATCCTAAATATAAGCACACTTGTATCGATAATGTAAAAATGCTTGCAGATTCCTCCATCATGATTGAAGTACATGCCACCAAAGGTCAGCAGTGCCGGTATGGTATCTGCGGTAAGAAATCCAAGTTCTACGATAATGGCAATCAAGGTGCCAGAACCTGGAGAACCTGCGACTAGTCAGGACATAAAGTTTTTCTTGTTGCACCATCCTGTCGGGTTAACTGCCCCGTACATGGTGTTGTTACCTGTAAGTTCCTCTGGCTCGTCACGATTCCAGGTTTACCTACAAGTTTGAAGAGATGACCGCCTGGATGGCAGTCAATTGCTCCAAGTCTGCAGTTGCAGCATTTATGCGTATCTCATGGAATACGGTTGGCCCTGTTATCTCCCGAGTAGAAAAGGATCTGGATATCAGTCCGGATGAACGCTTCAACAACCTTGTGCGAATCGGTGTGGATGAGACCAGCTACCGTAAAGGTCACAAATATATCACAACGATAGTGAACCACGACCCCGGCAATGTCATCTGGGTAGCCCAAGGGCATGGCAAAACCATCTTTGAGAAGTTTTTTAAGTAGCATACCCCATAGGCTACATTATAATTCTTTTGCTCGTAGAATACAGCAGACAGAATTCATAGTCACTTTTCCTTCCCATACTTCGTACTTCTTCGCTTCTCCATTATACATCATTCCCATGACAATAATATACCTTTATGTCACCACCTATTCTCATGTTCAAATAACTTGTGGAAATCCTTAAATTTGTTTGAAATAGAGTCTTCTCAAAATCGGTCAACGTGCTTAGAATGGAATTAACCGAAGCAGTCAAAAGAGGAGAGAAAAGCCATGAATGAAAGATTTTTTGCCCTGCCGGCGGAAAAGCAGCAGCTCATCATTAATGCAGGCTACCGCGTCTTCTCCCGGAATTCCTACAAGAACAGCCCCATGAGTGAGATTGCGGCTGCCGCAGGAATCAGCAAGTCCCTGTTGTTTCACTATTTTCACAATAAGAAGGAGTTGTATCTGTTTTTATGGGATAAATGCGCGGAAACTACCATTGAATTCCTGACAAAGTATCAATGCTATGAACAGCAAAGTTTGTTTGAGAGTATGGAACGCGGAATGAAGGCTAAGATGGAGATCATTCGCCTGTATCCTGACATAGGAAACTTTGTGATTAAGGCGTTTTATGAAACGGATGCCGATATCTCTGCCGCCATCCAGGAAAGCTATCACAAATACTTTCATCTGAAGGCGGACAAAACGCGCCTGAACCTTGACCCGGAGCAGTTTGTCCCCGGTCTGGACATTTCCATGATGTATCGTGATATGTACTGGGCATCCGAAGGGTATCTCTGGGAAATGGTGCAGCGCGGCAATGTGAATATGGACCAAATGGAAGCCGATTTCAAAAAACTGATTGACTTTTGGAAAAGCGTATATCTGCGAAAGGAGTAATCAATGAAAGCCATACAAACAACGAATCTGACCAAGTATTACGGAAAAGCCCGCGGAATCATCGACCTTGCGCTGTCCGTGGAGCAGGGCGAGTTTTTCGGATTTATCGGACCGAACGGTGCCGGGAAATCCACCACCATCCGCACGCTTCTGGGATTGATCGCTCCCACCTCGGGGGAGGCCCGGATCTTCGAAAAGGATATTGTAAAAGACCATATTTCTGTTCTGGAGCAGATCGGGTATCTTCCGTCGGAGGCAGTCTTTTATCCCGGCATGCGAGTAAAGGATGTCCTGAAGCTGTCCGCCGACCTGAGGAAAAAGGACTGTGCGGAGGAGGCCAAAAAACTCTGTGACCGCCTTCAGCTGGATTCCTCCCGGAAGGTGGATGAGCTGTCCTTCGGAAACCGGAAAAAGGTAGGAATCGTCTGCGCCCTGCAAAGCAATCCGGACCTGCTCATACTGGACGAGCCCACCAGCGGACTGGATCCTTTGATGCAGCGGGAGTTTTTTGAAATATTGAAGGAACGGAACCGCCGGGGAACCACTGTGTTTCTGTCCAGCCATGTTCTGTCCGAAATCCAGCGCAACTGTACGAGAGCAGCCATTATTCGGGAGGGCAGACTCATCGCCTGTGACAGTGTGGAACAGCTGTCGCAAAGCAATGCCAAGCGCATCAGCGTACATGGTAAGGTGGATCTGTCCGGTCTGGACGGAATCCGGGATAAGAAGGAGGGCGAAGAATCCGTAAGCTTCCTCTACACCGGAGACATCAATAAGCTGCTCCGCATTCTTTCAGCCGGTCAGCTTTCCGACATCTCCATCTCCGAACCGGATCTGGAGGAGATCTTCTTACATTATTATGAAAAGGATGGTGAAAACGCATGACGATCGTAAAGCACGAACTAAGACAGGGACGAAATTCTTTTTTGATCTGGACTGCCTCCATCGGTTTTCTGGTCGCAGTCTGTATCTTTCTTTTTCCTGAAATGAAGGAACAGATGGAAGGGGTCAGTGATATCTTTTCTTCCATGGGCTCTTTTACGGCGGCCTTCGGCATGGACCGGCTCAGCTTCGGTACCCTGATGGGCTTCTATTCTATTGAATGCGGCAATATACTCGGACTCGGAGGTGCTTTTTTTGCATCCTTTTGCGCCGTCAGCATTCTGAGCAGGGAGGAGAAGGATAAGACCGCGGAATTCCTGCTGGCGCATCCTGTGAACCGTACCGGAGTGGTTACGGAAAAGCTTGTGGCCGTGCTGCTTCAGATTACACTCATGAATCTGTTGATTTACGCCCTCTCCGCCTGCTGTATCGCTGCGATTGGCGAGGAGCTCCCGTGGAAGGAGTTCAATCTGCTCCATCTTGCCTTCTATCTGATGCAGCTGGAGCTCGCAGGGATCTGCTTCGGAATCTCCTCCTTTTTGCGCAGAGGCTCCATCGGTATCGGACTGGGAATCGCTTCCATGATGTATTTTATTAACATCATTGCCAATGTCACAGAGAGCGTTGACTTTTTGAAATATGTCACACCCTTCGGCTATTGCGAGGCAGCCGATATTCTGACAGATGGCCGGCTGGATACCCAAATGGTCCTGATCGGTCTGCTGTTTGGCGTCATAGGAATTGTTTGCGCCTATGTCATTTATTCGAAAAAGGATATTCATTAGTTTCATACACAAAGGAGCCGGAAATGATATGCCCTCTGTCTGCTTGACAGGGGAATCCTATCATCTCCGGCCCCTTTTCATGTCTATATTCCCTATCTTGAAATCTTCAAAAAGATTTCATTGATGCCCTCGTAAAAGCCCACCGTGACAATCGTGGTATTTTGGTCCATCCCGTCAAACACATATTCTTTAAAATACGGCGTCGTCTCTGACAGGGGGTTGGTTCCCTCGTATTCCACGGATTCTCCCAGACTCATGTATTCCGCCCAGTTCTCCACCAGTTCATCCGGCACAACATCCCGCCAGGCGCTCACATCGCTTCTGACATAGAATTCGTAGACCTTTCCCGTATCGGCGTCCACATAGGCGTCCAGAAGCCTGTTGGTCCGATCTCTGTTGCTTGCATCCGTATTCAGCGAGATCTTCCACACCAGTACATTGTTTCTGGGCTCCGGGACCTCGATGGCGGAATACAAAACCGCCGAGTATGAGGCATCGTCGGGAAGTCTCACCGATTCGGATACGATACCCAGCCGGATCAGATCCTCCAGGGCCTTCCTGCACAGCGCGATTCCCTCGCTTTCGGGAATGGTCTTCCCGTCGGAGTCCTTGTGATTTACCACCATGGCGTAGGTTCCCGTCAGGTCCATATTCACGGTATCTTCCGCCTCCAGCCTGCTGAGTCTGTTTTCCTCGCTCTCCGGAAGTGTGTGGCTGCTTAAGCATTTGGAAAGGATATACAGTTTTTCCTGGTTCGTCAGCGAATATCGGTAGGCCTCTGCCTCCACCTCCGTCTTATGCATGGAGACCTTGTTCATCACGCCTTTGTCCCGATATCCGGCCAGCACCTCCGGGCCCCAGATTGCCAGAGCGACCACGGCGATGGCGACGATTACCGCTATCATACTGACTCGTTTCTTCATCCGTTTCAGTCCATCTCCTCATAACTTTCTTTGTCGGGAAGGATAAAGCTCATGCAGGTTCCCTTCCCCACTTCACTTTGTATCTTGAGTTCACTGTTATGTAATCTGAGAATCTCCGCGCACAGGGCCAGTCCGAGTCCCGCCCCATTTCTGCTCCTCGAGCGCGATTTGTCGACCATGTAGAAGGCCTCTGTGATACGCTTAAACTCCTGCTCGGGAATACCGATTCCATGATCGATGACCAAGAATTCATAGCCCCGCGGCGTCTCCCTGCCGTGCAGCTCCACGACCTCGTTCTCCCCCGACGCCTTGAAGGCATTGTCGATCAGGTTCAACAGAACCGACTTGATCAGATTCACCTCAGCGCACACCTTGCCGGAATCAAAGGAAATCAACAGTCTGTCGCCGACGCGTTCCCGAAACATTGCGCGCATGTACTCGAACAGGGTTTCTGCGGAAACCTCCTGGGGATTGATCTGCTCTCTCTTGGTAACGATAATATCCAGCAGGCGGAAGGACATGCTTTCTAATCTCTTGCCTTCGGTATAAATATAATTTGCGGACAGAAACTGTTTTTCTTCGTCCAGCTTTCTGGAGCGGAGCAGGTCGGCGTAGCCGATGATTGCCGTCAGCGGGGTTTTCAGCTCGTGGGCAAACGCTCCGATAAAGTCCTCTCTCGCCGTGATCTCATCCTTCAGCTCCCCGATCGTGCTCTCCAGCTCAGCCGCCATCTTGTTAAAATCCTGCGTCAGCTGCCCCAGCTCATCATCGCTGACCTGCCTTGCGCGATAGTAATAATCGCCCATTGTCATTCTTCTGGTCGCACGGGTCAGAAGGCGTATCGGCTTAGTCAGCCAGGTGCTGAAAAAGAACATCAGGGCGCTGCTGGCAAGAATCATGAACAGGGTGACTTTTCTGTAAACGGAAAATCCCTTGGCACGCTCCTCAAACACTGCCGTAATATCATTCTGCGCCTCCAGATACAGGTTTCTGTCGAGGGCGTTGACCACGATACCGGTCTGCACATAGTATCTGCCGTTGTCCGGAAATATCTGCCAGGTCTTAGCCTGCTCGGTAATCTGCTCCAGCACGCTGTCGCTTCCGACAAACCCCTCGCTTTGATACAGGGGCTGTTTGCCTTCATCACTGATGCGAAGCTTTCTGCCGGACTCGCTGCCGCTCTCCATTCGCTGGCCGATCTGTCTGACCGCCGCATCCTGCAGCAGGTCATACTTCGTAGGCACATTGAGTGCAGCCGTCTCAAATGCAAAGCGCAGAATCGTGCTGTCATTTAAGGCCTGCTCCACCTCTCTCTCCAGCGCACTCTGAAAGACCGAGTTGACCAGTAGATATCCGCTCAGCCCCAGCGCAAGGGACAGGATGATGATTGAGCAGAACAAAATCTTATATATAAATTTCATGCCGATCCTCTCACCGCCAACCTGCGGTCACGCGTCAAATCTCCAGTCGATAACCTACCTTGTACACTGCCACCAGATTCTTCTCCCAGCCCATCTTTTTGCGCAGCCTCTGCACATGAAGATCCAGCGTCCTGCTGTCCGCAAGGTACTCGTCTCCCCAGACCTTCTCGTAGAGATTCTCGCGAAACAGGGCGATGTTCTTGTTGCGGATAAACAGTACCAGCAGCCCGTATTCCTTGTTGGTCAGAACGATGGGCCTGCCTGCCTTGGTTACCTTTCTCGCATCCTCGTCCACCACGACGTCGCCTGCCGTCAGTATGGTCTCTGTCTTATTGTATCTTCTGAGCACGACCTCCACTCTGGCAACCAGCTCCACCACATCGAAGGGCTTGACCAGATAATCCTCCGCGCCCAGCTTCAAGCCCTTCACCTTGTCCTTCACCGCGTGCTTTGCAGTGATGAAGATGACAGGTATCTTCAACGGCCGGATGTATTCCAGAATATCATAGCCGTCCGCCCCGGGAAGCATGATATCCAACAGTATCAGGTCGAACTTCTCCGACTCTATCAAATCAATCGCCTGCAGGCCGTCCTGTACGGACTTGCAATGATAACCCGCTGCCGAGAGATTAATGTCGATCAAATCACAGATCGGTTTTTCATCATCGACGATTAAAATCTTTATCATTTCTTCTTATCCACCCCATTCACATTTGTATTTTCAGTGCCTGCCCAGCCCCAATATTTCCGAATGACCTCCACCAGCCCGCTCACTGTGTCAGCTGCCGTACACTGATAATAGGTCTCAAAATCCTTCTCCTCCGCGAACCCGTCCGTCCGCTGATAGTAAATATTACACTTCGTGTCCACCATCATCTTGTGGTTGGAATCCTCATAGCTGTATCTCGCGAGCACCAGGATATCCTTCATACCGTCCCCGTCGAGGTCCCGGCACGCCATCCCCTTGAGGGCGTAGAGGTTGTCATAGCCCTGCATGGGCTGGAAGCTCCAGACGATATATCCCTGCTCATTGACAAGATAGATCATGAATACATCGTACTCCGCGATCCGGATATATCCGGGGACGACTCTCAGATACCCCAGTTTCTCGAAGCTGCGGTAATAGCACTGTTCGTCCACAATCTGAAATCCGTTCACGAGAAGACCGTCCAGCGTCGTCGCGGTATACAGGGCTTCCGTCGTCCTGCCGTCCCTGACATGGGCAACGATCAGATCCACGCTCTTGTTCATGCTGAAGCGGTTCAACCGGTCCGACACCCGCCAGTCTCTGTAAAGTGTACGGTCTCCCTGAAACAGGACATCGCCCACCTTATAGACCGGTCCGCTCTCCTGATTCTGACAGTCCGTGATCAGAATGATATCCTTACGCCCGTCTGCATTCAGATCCTGAAAGGATACGGAAACCATTTCCTTCGTCGGCTGTTCCAGCTTTCCCTTCCATTTATGGTTGGTCTCGAGCTGATTGGTCTTACACACGATCCTGCCGTCCGCATCTGCGATAAATACGGCCATTCTGCGGCAGGTCTTCTCGATTGCCGGCAGAAACCATACCTCCTCTTCCCCGAAGGACTCGAGCACGATCGGGAAGCTGTGCACCGACACGATCTCGTAGCCGCACCTTGTGATATCCTCCGTCGTCTGAATGGATTCAAAGGTTTCCTCGTATGCCTGATAGGCTTCTCTGAGTCTGTCCAGCTCGGAAGGCTCCTTCGCCTGTGATAACAGGGCGGCAGAGAAACAGAATAGGAACAGGCCGACAAACAGCAGACTTTTCTTCATCCTTCTTACTCCCTCCCGTCCCATCAATCATACCTCTGAACCAATCCGGCACAAAGTCATCCCTGTACCGGACGCTAACTCCCTGCAGTTTCTTATCGGGAAACCATGCCACCGGTCGCTCCCCGTGACAGGCGAAGCGTCCGTGAAAAAAAGATACCGGCCTTACGCGCAGGTAAAGCCAGTATCATGATACCACAAAAATGCATCTTTTTTGCAAAAATAAAGTACTTACTCCTCATAATATTTCAGAATGACCGCACAGGTTGCGGGCAATGTGACCCGGATCCTGCCGCCGACCACCTGAAACTCCTGTCCGTTTGAAAAACCGTTCGCGTCGGTCCAAAGGAGCGCTCTCATCACACCGTGCTTGGGCGTTCCGAGCTCCCAGACGAAGATCTGCTTCTCGATTTCGTGGTCGTTATTGTTCACCAGGATCAGACACTGTCCTCTTCTGTGGAATCTTCCGTAAGCCAGGAAATTATAGTCGGCATCGACATATTTCAGGGAGCCGGTCCGAAGCTCGTCGTTCTCCTTTCTGAGGCGGATGATGTTCTTGTGGAAATCTATCATCTCATGGTCCTCATGCCCCCAGGGATAGGTTCTTCTGCTGTCCGGGTCGGTAAAGCCGCAAAGTCCGGCTTCGTCTCCGTAATAGATGGTGGGCGCACCCATCCAGGTCATCTGCATCACAACTGCCTCGCGAAACACTGCTTTGTTCACGCCCTGTTCCGCTGCCTGCGGGCCTAAGGAATCGGTTCTGCCGACTCTTCCGTTGGTACGGGTCAGAAATCTGGAATGGTCGTGGTTGGAAAGCTCGTTCATCGCAACCTGCCAGCCGGGCATCGCGAAGCTCGCGCTGTGATGACGCATCGCGCCCCAGAAGCAGTCGGCATTTCCGAGCATATCCCTTCTGAAATCGTCGCTGTGCTTCTCCATACCGGTCAAAAACCAGGTCACGGGCTCCATAAAGGCGTCATAGTTCATCACGGTGTCCCATTCATTTCCCTGCAGCCAGTCTCTGGTATTGCCGTAATGCTCCGCCAGGATGATCGCCTCAGGGTTTGCCTCCTTGACCGCCTTACGGAATTCCTGCCAGAAATGATGGTTGAAGGCCTGGCTGTGTCCCAGGTCTGCTGCCACATCCAGCCGCCAGCCGTCGGCGTTGAAGGGCGGAGAGACCCATTTCTTCGCAATGCGAAGCACATATTCGAACAGCTCCTCGGAGCCTTCGTAATTCAGCTTCGGCAGGGTGTCATGTCCCCACCAGCCGTCGTAGGAGGCGTTGTAGGGCCAGCCCTGGTTCTTAAAGTCAAAATAGCTGCGGTAGGGGCTGTCTGCGCTGACATAGGCTCCTTTCTCGTAGCCCGGTACATTTTCGTAGATGCGCTCACGGTCCATCCATTTGTTGAAGGAGCCGCAGTGGTTGAAGACGCCGTCCATGATGACGCGCATACCTCTTCTGTGTGCTTCCTCAACCACCTTGATGAACAATTCATTGGAAGCCTCGAGGTTTGCCTTGTTCGTCACACGGTTGATATACTTCGTCGCGAAGCGGTTCTCCCTCTGCCACTCCGGCAGAAGGTCCCCCGAATCATCGACGATCTTACCGAAATGCGGGTCAATATAGTCATAGTCCTGAATATCGTATTTGTGGTTGGAGGGAGAGACAAACAGAGGGTTAAAGTAGATCGCCTCCACGCCCAGATCCTGCAGATAGTCCATCTTGTCGAGCACGCCCTGCAGATCGCCGCCGTAGAACTCACGCACATCCATGCTTGCGGGATATCTGTTCCAGTCCTCCACCCTGTGTACGGGAGCATTGATATAGCAATACTCGTTGGTCTCCACATCATTGGAGCGGTCGCCGTTGCAGAACCGGTCGACATAAATCTGATACATAACGGCACCCTTTGCCCAGTCAGGGGTCTTATATCCGGGCAGAATGACGAAGCTGTAATACTCATTCACCTCATGGACAAGACCTCTGGTATCATAATAACCCTTCAGCCTGCCGGACTGCACCTCGAAGTAATAGGTCTCCTTCGTGTCTTCGAGCTGAAAAGTCGTTTCATAATAATCAAAATGCTTGTCACTCTCGGTCTTGTTCATCACATACTTCTCACCGCGGCGCACCAGAAGCACAAGCTCTACATTGTTTTTCGCAGTGCGGAAGCGCACGGTCACCCTGTCAAAAGAATCCGGCTCCGCAGGCTGCAGATACTCCGAAGTCGTATCCGAAAAAAGTGCCCTTCTGTTAAACACAGGCCGCATCGTGGCAATATATTGACGATTGTTCTCAAGCAATCGGATCTTGTCGATGTTTAGCTTCTCTAACATGCTGTCATCTCCTATCAGCATTCTCACCTTAGTATTTTACAAAAATACGCGGAGTAATTCAACACATTTTCAAAAACTGTTGACCTTGAGTGCTATTCTCTGTTTTTCAGGGCCTC
>JAEDDX010000079.1 GCA_016293615.1 Acetatifactor sp. | reverse complement strand
ATCTGAGTTGACATTGACTCTAACTCGTATACTTTATCATTTATTTCCGCCTTTTCCATATTGTTCCACATATTCATGCAGACCGTAGAAATAACAGGAATCAAAATGCCAACAACTAGAAATGCTTTATTTCTAAACAAAAGTTTCGCTGTCGATTTTGCCATTCTTAATGCATTCTGCCACATATCCTACACCTCCTTTTTCTTCGCAGTAATAAATACTCCTAGAGGAATACACACCGCTGTCATTGCTAAAAGAACAATGATACATGAGCCTAGCATACTGCTGCTGCCATTAACCGAAGTCTCTACTAAGGTTCTGTTCACATAATATAATGGAGATACTTTTTTTAATGACTCCGAAAAAACTGAGTACATATAGGTTTCAAAGGTGCCTCCAACAAAACCTGCAAACCACAGTGTCATAAACAAAAGTCCGATAGCCACTGCCAGATTATCAAATAACTGGAAGAAGACCATACCGTAGGCTGTAAAAGCAACGGCTGTAAGCAGCAGGATACCGAAGAATATTACTGGATTTCCCATTGAGACATTAAACATAGATAACACCATGACAGCAACCACTACGACTTGAATCAAAATAACAATTATGAGACAAGACAGATACTTTGCCATATATCTTGTGAAACTGCTTGCATTACCTACGGAATATCTGATTCCGATATGATTTTGACGCTCTGTTTGATATATAAAGCTCAGAAAAACAGCTGACATACTTAAGAAATATACAATCTCGATGATTCCGTAATAATTCTCTGCTTCTGAGGTTTTGACCGTCTCCAAAGAAGCTGTTTTTATATCAGGTACCTCTCCGTTAATTGCTGCAGCCATATTCTTATCTACCTGAAAGAACACATACTGGATCATTCTGCACTGCATCATCTTTTTATCGTCACCGTAAATATGATACCCATCTTTTTCAAAGGCAACAAATACATCAACGTCGCCGTCGTTGAGAAGTTGTTCCGGATCGCCCGTCTCGTATGCCACAGCAGTTATATCCTGCTCTGCCAGAGACTTTACCATCATCTGTTCCACAAAAGCATACTTACTATCTGCCGGCAGCTCATAGCCCATTTTGATTTCCGAAATATCTTCTGCATTATCAAGTAACGTATGAAAAGCATTGGCCAAAGCAGCCACTACAAGTATAGTTGCTATAGGAACTACGATTATCATCACCTTATTTCGAAAAATAAGTTTTAAATAATTCTTGATCATTACATATAACTTGCTCATTTACTTACCCCTCTATATAGTCTCTAAGTGATTTACCTGTAAGTGTGAGGAACACCTGCTCAAGTGAGATATCCTCGTCTTTAGTCTTGCGAACCATATTCTTGAGTTCATCTTTAGTGCCTATGGCTACAATCTTACCATTATCCATTATTGCGATTCGTGTACAGATGGCTTCGATTTCTTCCATGTAATGACTGGTATATATAACTGTTGTCCCATCATTATTTGCTTCCTTGATTTTCTCTAAAATAAAATTACGGGACTGTGGATCAATTCCTACCGTGGGCTCATCAAAAATAAGAAGCTTAGGTTTGTGTCCAAGCGCACAGGCAATATTCAGTCTTCTCTTCATGCCTCCGGAAAATGTCTTAGCAAAGGAATTACGTCTATCTGTAAGTTCCACAAAATCCAGTGCCTCATCGATTGCGATTTTTAATTCCTTTCCTTTTATATGATAAAGAGAAGTAAAAAGCTCCACATTTTCCCACGCTTTCAGATTACCGTAAATTGCTAGATCCTGAGGAATATAACCAATAAGAGGTTTGATCTTATTTACATCCTTCTTTATATCCATGCCAAAGAGTTCAATGTTTCCTGCAGTTGGTTTCAAAAGGGAACAAATCATATTCATTGTTGTTGATTTACCTGCTCCGTTTGGTCCAAGCAAACCGAAAATCTCACCCTCCTGGATTTCTAATGTCAAATTATCAACTACAGACTTATTATCATATTTCTTAATAAGTCCATCCATTTTTACTACTGTTTTCATAAACATTCTCCCTTTAATATCTAATATTATTAATGATCCACTTTAGGATTCACCTGTTTTCTACATTAACAATATTATAATAAAAAATATTCCTATACATCTGCCATAGGTCACATTATCAACATGACTTTCGTCATGTTTTAGTTTTCTAAGTCATCCATGCTTACCGATACTGTTGACCCATATCAGATTTTTCATTATTTCGATCTACAACAAATCTTGTCTATATTGACCCTGTTTTAATTTTTCAAATCTAGGTCCACACAACAAACTTTTATGGTTGACCCTATACTTAAATAAAGGAAAATAAGTCCCTATTCAGAATGAATAAGGTTAATCTGCCAATGAATTTGGCGATATTAGTCATAAAATTTAAATCTTGGAACAAAGCATGTCGTTTACGACATGCTAGCGCCGCTTTTGCGTCGCTGAAAGCGACATTATTCCTATGCAAAAGCGTGTGCTCTTCGTTCCACTACGGTCGGTGCTAAGCAATAGTCCACTGGACTATTAGCGCCCTTAGCAGAGCGCTTTTTATGTAATAGGAATTTCCTATTACATAAAAAATCCCGGAAGCATTGCTTCCGGGATGAATAAACATATAATCTCTGTAAGAGAAATAATTATCTCTTTGAGAACTGAGGTGCACGTCTTGCAGCCTTCAAGCCGTACTTCTTTCTTTCCTTCATACGAGGGTCTCTGGTCAGGAAGCCTGCCTTCTTCAGAACGGGTCTGAAATCAGCGTCTACCTGAAGCAGTGCTCTTGCGATACCGTGTCTGATAGCGCCGGCCTGACCGGTGTATCCGCCACCCTTAACATTCACAAGAACATCAAACTTGTCAGCGGTCTCGGTAGCTACGAGGGGCTGACGAACGATAACCTTCAGAGTCTCAAGTCCGAAGTATTCGTCCATGCTTCTCTTATTGATCACAACATCGCCCTTACCGGGTACCAGATATACTCTAGCGATGGATTTCTTTCTTCTACCTGTGCCGTAATACTTTTCTGTCTTAGCCATGATTATTATCTCCTCCTATCCCTTAGAATGTAAGCACTTCAGGCTTCTGTGCAGCATGATTGTGCTCAGGACCAGCGTAAACATGAAGCTTTGTAAACATCTCTCTTCCTAAAGGTCCCTTGGGAAGCATGCCTCTAACTGCATCTTCAACTACTTCTACGGGTTTCTTTGCAAGCTTCTCTCTCAGAGTGGTCTCCTTCATGCCTCCAACATAGTCGGAATGCTTGTAGTAAATCTTCTGATCAAGCTTCTTACCGGTAACCTGAATCTTCTCAGCATTGATTACGATAACATAATCACCTGTGTCGATATGAGGTGTGAAAATAGCCTTGTTCTTTCCTCTCAAAACCTTAGCAACCTCAGAAGCAAGGCGGCCAAGTGTCATACCAGTAGCGTCAACTACATACCATTTTCTATCGATGGTAGCAGGGCTAGCCATAAATGTTTTCATGATATTCCCTCCGTATTGTTTTGAATACTTTTACCGAATCAGTTTCAGCAGCTTCGGATTTTGCTTCTGTTTCGAACCGGGTTCACAGATGTCCGGCTATGAATCGGGGCTTCCGCAGAACATTTCGTTTTCTATCTGTCAGCGCTAAGCCGGGGCTTTGGCTTTTGCGCATAGAAACACTGTCACACATTCATAGATTATATTATAAGGTTTTTTCACTGTCAAGTGAATTTTCCAGAAATTCGTATTTTATGAGCATCAGGCCGTTTGCCGGCGCCGTGGGGCCTGCTGCGGTTCGGTCGGTTGCCGCCAAAACAGCCTGCATCGACTCCGGCGTTCTCTTCCCCTGGCCGACTTCCATCAGGGTACCCGCAATGATGCGTACCATATTGTATAAGAAACCGTTGCCGCAGACCCGAATAACAAGGTCACTTCCCTGCTCCTCCACCGCAACCTCGTAAATGGTCCGGACGGTGCTTTCCACCTGCGCGCCTGTCTGGCAAAAGCTCCTGAAATCATGCTCGCCCTCTAAATAAACGGCTGCCCTGCGCATCGCTTCCACATCCAGTTGATGATACGTAAAGTGCGCGTACAGGCGTTTTACAGGCATCGGGAACTGTCCCCTGTAGATTCTGTACTCGTAAGTTTTCCTGCTCCTGCAATGCCTTGGATGCCAGTCGGCGGCAACCTCCCCGGAATTCTGAATCCGAATATCCTCCGGGAGCCTTTGATTCAGTGCATACGAAATCTTCTCAGCCGGCATTCTTGCCTCAGTGTCGAAGACGGCGACATTTCCGAGGGCATGCACTCCGGCATCCGTCCGGCTCGCGCCAATCACTTCTATGTTCTCCCCGAGAAGCTCGCTCAGACAGCGGTTCAGTTCGGATTCAATTGTAACTGCATTGTTCTGCACCTGCCAGCCATGATAGTTGGTACCATCGTAGGCAACCACAAGACACACTCTCTTCTTTGCCATTTTGTCTCCGTTTTATGTTTTTTACAGTGCCACTCTTCCGATTGCAATGGAGACCACCAGATACAGCACCAGACAGCCGTAGGCGGCGAAGTCTCTCTTTTGATAGATCAGCGGCTTCATCTTCGTTCTGCCGTCACCTCCGCGGTAGCATCTGGCTTCCATCGCCATCGCGAGGTCGTTCGCACGGCGGAAGGCCGAGATGAACAGCGGTACCAGCAAAGGCACCATCGCCCTTGCCCGTTTGACAAGATTCCCGGATTCAAAGTCAGCGCCTCTGGCGATCTGCGCCTTCATGATCTTGTCGGTTTCCTCCAAAAGAATCGGTATGAAGCGAAGTGCAATCGACATCATCATGGCGATCTCATGGACCGGTACATGCAAAACGCGAAGCGGCCGCATACTCTTTTCCATACCGTCCGTAAGGTTGTTGGGCGTGGTCGTCAGCGTCATAACGGAAGAACCGATGATCAGCATTGTGAGACGGACCGCCATCGTCAGTGCCGTATACACACCCTCTCTCGTAATCGTGATCTTCCAGAGCGCAAGCACCGGTTCGCCCGGCGTCAAAAAGAGGTTGAAGCACACTGTGATCAATAACAGGAACAGGATGGAACGCATGCCCTTAATCATATATTTGAACGGTACCCCGGAGAGTCTGATGACGAGCGCAAGAAACAGGGCTGCGATCAGATACCCCAGAAAGTTGTGAAAGAAAAACAGCGACACGATGAATAAGACTGTTCCGGCAAGCTTGACCCTTGCGTCCAGTCTGTGAATCACTGAATCCGTCTGATAATATTGTCCTAATGTGATATCTCTGAGCATTGCTATCCTGTCATCCTTTCAGGCAGTCAAAAATCGCCTGTGCGGCTTCCTCCACAGTCGTGGCATCTGTTGTTACCTCGAAGCCTCTGCCACGCAATTCCTGCATGACATAGGTCACCTGTGGCGCCGCCAGTCCCACTTCCTCAAGTTCTTTCGCATGGGCAAACACCGCCTTCGGTACATCATCATACATCACTCTGCCGCCGTTCATGACGATAATACGCTCCACATATTCTGCGACATCATCCATACTGTGGGAGACTAAGAGAATGGTCATTCCACTCTCCGTCTGCAGTTTTTTGATCTGCTGCAAAATCTCTTCCCTGCCCTTCGGGTCCAAACCTGCAGTGGGCTCATCCAGAATCAGCACCCTGGGTTTCATGGCAAGAACGCCCGCGATGGCCGCTCGTCTCTTCTGCCCTCCGGAAAGCTCAAAGGGAGACTGCATCCACAACTCCCTCGGCATGCCAACCTGCAAAAGTGCTTCTTCAGCACGCGACCTGACCTCTTCCTCGGAGAGGCCCAGATTTCTCGGGCCGAAGCAGACATCCGTAAACACATCGATCTCAAAAAGCTGATGCTCGGGATACTGAAACACCAAGCCGACATTGCTTCGAAGCGTTCTCATATCGTAGTCCTTCGCATAAATGCTCTCGCCGCAATATCTGATATCTCCGTGCGTTGCCCGGATCAGTCCGTTTAGGTGCTGCATCAGGGTGGATTTGCCGGAACCGGTATGACCTATGATTCCGATAAACTGTCCGTCCGGAATCGTCAGGCAGATATCATCTAACGCCTTGACCGCAAGCGGCGTGTCTTCGCCATAGATATAATCAACATGATCCAATTCAATTGCCATCGAATCCGAATCCTTTCTAAAAATACTCTCCTAAAATTCCTTTATCGCAGTATCTCCTGCGCCGGAGATGTCTGCAGACAGCCCGGGTTTACAGAGAACATATCCCCCGTATCAGACCCGTTACCCGATCTTTCGAAGCTTTTCCAGCTCGTCAGCAAGCTCCCGGATGGTCAGAATACCGTCCGGCAGGTCGATTCCCTTCTTCTGCAGTTCATAAGCCAGCAAGGTCACCTGCGGGACATCGAGTCTGAGCTTCTTGAGTTCTTCGACTCTGGAAAAAATCTCTCTGGGTGTGCCCTGCATGGCAATCTTTCCTTCATCCATGATGAAGACCTTATCCGCATGGATGATCTCTTCCATATAATGCGTGATCAGAATGACGGTGACTCCCTCGACCTGATTCAGCCCGCGGACAGCGCGGATGACTTCCTTGCGGCCGTTGGGGTCAAGCATTGCGGTCGGCTCGTCGAGCACGATGCATTTCGGATGCATCGCAAGCACACCCGCAATCGATACGCGCTGCTTCTGTCCGCCGGACAGCTTATTGGGCGAATATTTCCTGTATTTGTACATGCCGACGGCACGCAGGCTCTCTTCCACCCGCTGCCAGATCTCTTCGGTCGGCACGCCCATGTTCTCGGCTCCGAACCCGACATCCTCCTCCACGACCTGCCCGATGATCTGATTGTCGGGGTTCTGAAAGACCATTCCGGCGGTCTGTCTGATCTGCCAGACCTTATCATCCTCAGTGGTGTTCATCCCATCGACCCAAACCGTTCCTTCCGTGGGGCAAAGGATCGCATTCATATGCTTCGCAAGCGTCGATTTGCCGGAACCGTTATGTCCCAGGATGGCGATAAACTCTCCCTGCGCGATGTCCAGAGACACATGGTCTACGGCAGTGGCTTTTCCCGCCACATTGCCTTCCTCATCATGTCTGACATATTCATGTACCAACTCAATCGTTTTGATAATTCCCATCTGTCTTCTACCTCATTACACTTTTCCTATTATAGTAAAAAAGGAGGCAAAATACAAGAACAAAGCGTTTTGCCTGCAAAACTCCCGTCCGGACGACATCGGTCAACCGGCATTCGGGTGCTTCCCCTGCAAGTTTTAGGGTCTGACAGGCTGCAGTTTCCGACAAAAAAAGGCCGGTACCTTTCGGTATCGGCCAAAATGATTTTAGATTAAACAAGCTCAAGAACTACTTCCATAGCTGCGTCGCCCTTACGCTGACCAATCTTAACGATTCTGGTGTAACCACCCTTGCGGTCTGCGTACTTAGGAGCATACTCATCGAAAAGCTTTGCAACAAGATCAACTTCCTTCTTGTCTTTCTTCTTGTTGGAAGTTACCATGTTACCGTCGTTATCCTTAACCAGAGAATTGGTTACAGGATTGAGAACCTTGAGCATCTGACGACGTGCATGAGAACGGGTAGGAAGATCCTTCTTGATCTCCTTCTCAACGGTTTCGAACTTAGTTACCTTCTTGCCGTCAACAACTTCCTTTACGCGCTTTCCGTCCTTATCCTTTACAGGAACCTTAGCGGAAACGGTAACCATCTCGTAGTTGTCCTTCTCCTTGCATGCGAGTGCGATCAGACCTTCTGCGATCTTTCTTACTTCCTTAGCCTTAGCCTCGGTGGTAACGATCTTGCCGTGATTCAACAGAGCTGTTACCTGGTTTCTCAGTAATGCTTTTCTCTGGGAAGATGTTCTTCCGAGTTTTCTGTACTTTGCCATTTTTTTATTTCCTTTCTCTTTTCATGGGGTCATCCGGCCATGCGCTTTGGGCTTACTTACCGAATGCTTTTTCAGTTACCATTTAGAGATAAACCGCAGTCGTACTCTTTGGCTTTACCTTCTGCGGAAAATCTAACAAATTATTCTTCGCTGGGATTCAGCTGAAGTCCGAGTTCTTTCAGTTTCGCGAGAACCTCTTCCAGAGACTTGCGTCCCAGGTTACGAACCTTCATCATATCCTCAGGTGTTCTGTTGCACAGTTCCTCAACAGTGTTGATGCCTGCTCTCTTCAAGCAGTTGTAAGAACGAACGGAGAGCTCGAGATCATCGATGCTCATCTCCAGAACCTTCTCCTTCTCGTCATCTTCCTTCTCTACCATAACCTCTGCAGTCTTGGCATTCTCGGAAAGATCGATGAACAGGCTAAGGTGCTCGCTCAATACCTTTGCAGCAAGGCTGACAGCCTCATCGGGAACCAGAGTTCCATTGGTATAAACATCAAGGGTCAGCTTATCGTAGTCTGTGATCTGTCCGACACGAGTGTTCTGAACTGTGACATTGATTCTCTCTACAGGTGTGTAAATAGAATCGATAGCGATCACTCCAACAGGAAGATCGTCATGCTTATTCTTATCAGCGCTTACATATCCACGACCCTTGGTAATGGTGAGTTCCATGTAAAGCTTGGTATCCTTACCGCTTAAGTGTGCGATTACCAAATCAGGGTTCATGATCTCAATGTCCTGATCAGCCTGAATATCAGAAGCATATACAGTGCCTTCACCTTCGAACTCAATGTACGCGGTCTTAGCTTCATTGGTCTCGCTATTGTTCTTAATAGCAAGGCTCTTTATGTTCATGATGATTTCAGTCACATCTTCCTTCACGCCGGGAATGGAACTGAACTCATGAAGCACACCTTCGATTTTGACCTGGCTCACTGCAGCTCCGGGAAGGGAAGAAAGCATAATTCTTCTCAGGGAGTTGCCAAGAGTGATTCCGTAGCCTCTCTCCAAAGGCTCTACGACAAATTTGCCGTATCTCTTGTCTTCTGAAATTTCAGCAACCTCAATATTAGGTCTCTCAAAATCAAACACTGCGAATACCCTCCTTTTTGACTGTTTGTTTAAGACACAAGCGCTCCGAAGCCATAAATCTGCCGCAAATACGACATATCAATGACCTCAGAGGCAAGTAGGGCTTACTTGGAGTACAACTCGACAATAAGCATCTCATCTACAGGAACATCGATCATCTCTCTGGTAGGAAGATTCTTGATGGTTCCCTTAAAGTTCTCAATGTCAACATCCATCCATTCGGGAACAAGTCTGCCGCCGGTTACTTCCAGGATATCCTTGTATCTCTGCATGGACTTAGCACTCTCTTTGATTTCGATTACATCTCCAGCCTTGATCAGGTAAGAAGGAATGTTGATTACCTTTCCGTTTACAAGAACATGCTTGTGGTCAACAACCTGTCTTGCTTCTCTTCTGGTTCTGGCAAATCCCATTCTGAACACAACGCTGTCAAGTCTGCTCTCGAGCATGATCATCAGGTTTTCACCTGTCATTCCCTTCATTCTGTCGGCCTTCTCATAGTAGTTTCTGAAAGGCTTCTCAAGAATGCCGTAAATGAACTTTGCCTTCTGCTTTTCACGAAGCTGAAGACCATATTCACTTACCTTCTTGCCTGCTCTTGCGTTCTGTCTGTTAGACTTCTTGTCATATCCCAGATAAGAAGGCTCAAGGCCGAGGGAACGACATCTCTTTAATACGGGTACGCGATTTACTGCCATTTTATTTTCTCCTTATACTTATTGTTTACAGTACCGGAAGGTACCTTCATCCAACCTTTTTC
The DNA here is from genome assembly GCA_016293615.1 of Acetatifactor sp. GTDB lineage: Bacteria > Bacillota > Clostridia > Lachnospirales > Lachnospiraceae > Acetatifactor. Next base: position 259 of record JAEDDX010000079.1, on the reverse strand, counting down.
ACTTCATCCAAAAACTATACGCGACGTCTCTTGGGAGGACGGCATCCGTTGTGAGGAACGGGTGTTACGTCACGGATACTGATTACTTCAAGACCGCATGCAGAGAGTGCTCTGATCGCAGCCTCACGTCCTGAACCAGGACCCTTTACAAATACGTCAACGGATTTCAGTCCATGAACCAAAGCAGCCTTTGTAGCTGTTTCAGCTGCCATCTGTGCAGCATATGGAGTAGATTTCCTTGAACCTCTAAATCCCAGAC
>JAEDDX010000020.1 GCA_016293615.1 Acetatifactor sp. | reverse complement strand
CCTGACCGGTCTTGCGCGCGCAGCGGAACACCTGCTCAAAGTGCAGCTCCTGACGCTTGTCCACCACGTAAATGATGCTGTCAGGCTGAAAATCAAGGGTTCTCTGCAAAATGGTGGCAAGGTCGGTCGTGTCATACATTGCCGCGCCGTCGGACTTTAAGATCATGCAGGGAGGGATCTCCTTCTTGTCATCCTCTCTTGCCACATCAACGACCAGAGCGCCGTTGCTGACATAAGCAAAGCCGTCCTGCTTCATCTTCTCCACCATACCGGGGATATATTTCTGGGAATCCGACTCGCCGTACCAAAGATCGAAATCCACCTTCAAGTTCTCGTAATTTTTCTTCAGATCGGCAATGGAAAGCTCCATGATATGCTTCCAGATGGCGCGATATCCCCTCTTGCCCTGCTGCAGCTCTGCGGTAGCCTGCAAAGCCTTAGCCTTAAACTCCTCATCCACCTTGCTTTTGCCGCTGGCGGTAGGATAGATCTCCTCCAGCTCGGAAAGCGTAAAGGGTGCCTCTGCCGGATATTCTCCGGCAAAGCTGTCATCAAAGTAGGGAAGCTGCGGCTTTCTTACCTGTAATTCGGAGATGATAAGCCCCATCTGAAGTCCCCAGTCTCCCAGATGTACATCGCCGATGACCTTATGTCCCGCAAAGCGCTCCATCCGTTTGACTGCCTCACCGATGACTGCAGAGCGAAGATGTCCCACATGGAGAGGCTTCGCCACATTCGGTCCGCCGTAGTCGATGACGATGGTCCTGGGGTGTTCGGGATTCTCTAGGCCGAATTTATCCTCTGTGCTCATGGCTCTGATGTAATCACACAAAAACTGCTTGGACAGTTTTAAATTCAGGAAACCCGGAGCAACCGCTGTCACTTCCGAAAAAGCCTCGCAGCCTTCCAGCTTCTCAGCCACCTCGTTTGCAATCATCACAGGCGCCTTGTGATACTTCTTCGCCCCTGCCATAGCTCCGTTACACTGATATTCACACAGGTCCGGGCGGTTGGAAACAGTCACTTTTCCAAGAGCGCTGTCATATCCGGCAGCCTCAAACGCCTTCCCCATCTCTTCTGACAAAAGATCCAGAAACTTCTTCATATTATACCAAACCTTCCCGGCAGCCGTGGGCGCAGTGCGCTCCGGAGCCTTTTTCTCTGCCGTCACACGGCAAGTATCCTCACACAAACCGGTCAACCGACTGACCTTTTGCTAATTACTATACCTTACTTAACGCCTTCACGCAAGCCCTTATGTAAAGCGAACCGTCACTTTGCCTGTTCTTCCCTCTCCCGCTTCGAGAAGACGCAGCCGCAATAGTTTTGACGGTACAGCTCATACTCTGCGGACAATTCCACCGACCTCTTATAGCCGTTCTTTTTCTTAAAATCCGACACCAGCCACGGAATTTCGTATTCAGCGGAGAGAGCCTGTCCGATTTCGTTGAGTCTGACGGCATTCTTCAGGGGGCTGACGGAAAGCGTCGTGCAGAAATACTCAAAGCCCTGCTCCTTTGCCCTTTGGGCAGTCTTACGAAGTCGCAACTCATAGCATCTGAAGCATCTCTCAGACCCTTCCTTGCAGTGCTCCAGCCCGCGGGACATCTCGAAAAAAGCCTCCGGTTCATAGTCGCCCTCAAGAATTGCGATCGGGTATCCCTTCTTCCGGGCATTGAAGGCGCAAATCAGCCGTTTCTGCTCTTCCACACGCTTTTTGTACTCCTCCGTCTCGGAGATGTTCGGATTATAATAGAACACCGTGATATGAAAATATCTGCAAAGGTACTCCAGCACATAGCTGCTGCAGGGTGCACAGCAGCTATGCAGAAAAAGGGTCGGAGCCGTGTTCAGTCCTTCCAGCAATTGCTCCAGTTGTCTCTGATAGTTCACCTGATTCATGGTTTCTCCTCGTGTTTTTTCTCCTTAGGTGCTCTGGTCTGTCTGTTTTCCGTCAGCACTCTCATAACCTTTCCGCCAAAGGCTTCCTCGTAGCGCCTTGCGGCTTTGCGCCAGTTGATCAGCCGGAACCATTCCTGTACATAATCGATACGGCGGTTCTGATACTGCAGGTAGTATGCATGCTCCCAGACATCCGCCGCAAGGATCGGTTCGTACCTTCTAAGATCCGGCACATCCTGATTGGCGGTCTTAACGATGGACAGTTTTCCCTTGTCATCGGTGACAAGAACCACCCAGCCTGAGCCAAACACACCGGCTGCCTCCTGCTTCATCTTGTCCTTCCATTGTTTGACCGTACCGAAGTCTCTGATGATTGCCGCCTTGAGACAGCCTTCCGGGTCGATCCATTCTCTGCCCTTCATTACGTCAAAATACAGCTCGTGCAGGTACACACCGCCGCCGTTGTGTTTCACGGGCGTCTGGATCGCCGCAGGCAGGGCGGGAATCATGGTCAGCAGTTCCCTAAGTCCGGTGCTGTGGTACTCCGGATAATCCGCCAGAGCCGCATTCAGGCCGTCGACATAGTTCTTGTAATGTTTGTCATGATGAAAATGCAGGGTTGCCTCATCCAGCACCGGCAGCAGATCATCATATTCATACGGTAGCTGTTTCATCACAAAAGGATAGGTTTCTTCTCTCATACTTCTCCTAACCGCAGGTTTTCTGCCCAAACAGCGCAGTCACACGCTTTGGCGAAACCCGCTCATCCATTTGTAAGTATATGCAGCATTTGTATTTTTATCCTCTCATACATAAAACAGGCGAACCAACCGGTCCGCCTGCCAGAATCAAACCTTATTTGAAGTAAGCAACACCGGACTCAAAGATCCTGATATCCTGCTGTCCGTAGATATTCATTGCTACCGCAATGTCTCTTCTCTCGGAGTGCGCCATCTTACCGAGCACACGACCGTCGGGAGAGGTAATACCTTCGATGGAGCAGTAAGAACCGTTGATGTTGTACTCCTCATCCATGGTTACATTGCCTTCCTGATCGGAGTACTGGGTTGCAACCTGTCCGTTTGCGAACAGTTTGTCGAGCCACTCCTTCGGAGCAACGAAACGACCTTCGCCGTGGGAAGCGGGGTTACAGTATACAGCGCCAAGCTCCGCACCCTGCAGCCAGGGAGACTTATTGGAAACCACCTTGGTATAAACCATCTTGGAGATGTGACGGTTGATGGTGTTGAAGGTCAGAGTCGGTGAATCTTCCTTCTGGCCGAGGATCTCGCCGTAAGGAACCAGTCCCAGCTTGATCAAGGCCTGGAAGCCGTTACAGATACCCAGCGCAAGACCGTCTCTCTCGTTCAAAAGCTTCATGACTGCTTCCTTCATCTTCTCGTTCTGGAATGCAGTTGCGAAGAACTTTGCACTTCCGTCAGGCTCATCGCCGGCAGAGAAACCACCGGGGAACATGATGATCTGTGCCTGGGAGATTGCCTTCTCGAAAGCGTCTACGGACTCTCTGATATCTTCGGCACTCATATTCTTAAATACCTTAGTGACAACATTGGCACCTGCACGCTCAAACGCCTTGGTGCTGTCGTATTCGCAGTTGGTACCGGGGAATACGGGGATAAATACGGTAGGCTTCGCAATCTTGTTCTTGCAGACATAGATGCTGTCAGCCTTGTACAGAGGACTCTCAACAGGCTCTGTGCCCTTGACAGCCTTGGTCGCAAATACCTTCTCGAGCTTGGAAGTCCAGCTGGAGATCGCTTCCTCCATGGTAACCTTCATGTCGCCGTACACAAACGCTGCATCTTCGGTCACGGTACCGATCACGGTGTAATCCAGCTCCATTTCATCCAGAGCCGCAAGCTTATCGGCAGGGATTTCAGCGATGATATCGCCAAGACCGTTGCCGAACAGATCCTTGCCGGTCAGGTCTTCGCCGAAGGTTACGCCAAGCTTATTACCGAATGCCATCTTGGATACCGCTACCGCAACACCCTTTGCATCCAGAGCGTATGCAGACACAATGGTCTTATCGACAGTCAGCTTGTGGATATCGTCATACAGTTTTGCAACTGCTTCATACATCGGGATGTCGAATTCGTCCTTCTCGATTTTGAAACGAACCAGTCTGTTGCCTGCTGCCTTCAATTCAGGCGTCACAATTTCACCATGCTTTGCAATATCGACCGCAAAGGAAACCAGGGTAGGAGGTACATCGATATCGTTGAAGGTACCGGACATACTGTCCTTACCGCCGATGGAAGGAAGTCCGAACCCGATCTGTGCATCATATGCGCCAAGCAGGGCTGCAAAAGGCTGGCTCCAACGCTCCGGGTCACCGGTCATTCTGCGGAAGTACTCCTGGAAGGTGAAACGGATCTTGGAAGCGTCACCGCCGCCTGCCACCACCTTCGCCATGGACTCAACCACAGCATAGACAGCACCGTGGTAAGGGCTCCAGGAGGACAGATAAGGATCGAAGCCGTAGCTCATCATGGTTACGGTATCGGTTTTGCCCTTCAATACGGGGAGCTTCGCAACCATGGTCTGCGTTTCGGTCAGCTGATGCTTTCCGCCGTAAGGCATGAGTACGCTTCCTGCACCGATGGAGGCGTCAAACATTTCCACAAGTCCCTTCTGGGAACATACATTCAAATCATTCAAAAGGGTGAGCCATGCAGCCTTGAAGTCGCCGGCTTCCACCTTTTCTCCAACCGCAGGAACTGCCCACTTCTCAAAGTAGTTGTCCTCCTCGGCAGGGATATTGACCTTAACGGTCGTCTCCTGATGAGCGCCGTTGGTATCCAGGAAGGCTCTCTTTAGGTTTACGATGGTCTTGCCTCTCCAGTTCAGCACCAGTCTGGGCTCTTGTGTCACCACTGCAACAGCAACAGCCTCGAGGTTCTCCTCAGCGGCATAGCCGAGGAACTTGTCCACATCCTTGGGGTCTACCACAACTGCCATTCTCTCCTGAGACTCGGAGATGGCAAGCTCTGTGCCGTCAAGACCGGCATACTTCTTGGGAACCTTGTCCAGATCTACGGTCAGGCCGTCTGCCAGCTCACCGATCGCAACGGATACACCGCCTGCACCGAAGTCGTTGCACTTCTTGATGATGCTGCTGACTTCCTCACGGCGGAACAGTCTCTGGATCTTTCGCTCGGTAGGAGCGTTACCCTTCTGTACCTCTGCACCGCAGGTCTCGATGGACTGCTCGGTGTGCACCTTGGAAGAACCGGTTGCACCGCCGCAGCCGTCGCGTCCCGTGCGTCCGCCGAGCAGGATGATGATATCGCCGGGATCGGAGGTCTCACGGATGACATTCTTTCTGGGAGCGGCACCCATAACGGCACCGATCTCCATACGCTTTGCCACATAGTTGGGATGATAGATCTCTTTGACAAAACCGGTTGCAAGACCAATCTGGTTACCGTAGGAAGAATAACCGTTGGCTGCACCGCGAACCAGCTTCTTCTGGGAAAGCTTACCCTTTAAGGTGTCTGCCACGGGAACGGTGGGATCTGCCGCACCGGTCACGCGCATTGCCTGATATACATATCCTCTTCCGGAAAGGGGATCACGGATAGCGCCGCCGAGACAGGTTGCAGCACCACCGAAGGGCTCGATCTCGGTCGGATGATTGTGTGTCTCGTTCTTGAAGAAGACAAGCCACTCCTCTGTCTCCTTGTAATCGCCGTAGTCCATCTCAACAGGAACGACCACGGAGCAGGCATTGATCTCATCGGATACTTCCATATCCTCGAGCTTGCCGTCTTTCTTCAGCTTTCTCATAGCCATCAGGGCAAGATCCATCAGGCAGACAAACTTGTCGTCTCTTCCCGCGAAGATCTCCGCTCTGGTGTCGAGATAGCTCTGGTAGGTCGTCTCAAGAGGTGTTCTGTAATAACCGTCCCCAAACTGCACATCCGTCAGTTCCGTGGAGAAGGTGGTATGACGGCAATGGTCAGACCAATAAGTATCCAGCACACGGATCTCAGTCATGGAAGGATCTCTCTTCTCGTCCTCGCGGAAATACTTCTGGATATGCAGGAAATCCTTGAAGGTCATGGCAAGGGAAAGAGAATCATAAAGCTTGCGAAGCGTACTCTCTTCCATCTCTCTGAATCCGTCAAAGATTGCGATATCCGCAGGCTCCTCAAATACGGTGATCAGGGTCTCGGGCTTCACCATACCGGTCTCACGGGAGTCCACGGGGTTGATACAATAGGATTTGATTCTTGCAAATTCAGCGTCGCTGATCTCTCCGAGAATCATATAAGTAACAGCTGTGCGGATAACGGGTGCCTCATCCTCTTTCAGGAATCTCACACACTGTACGGCAGAGTCTGCTCTCTGGTCGAACTGTCCGGGCAAAAATTCCACGGAGAACACTCTCGCATTCGCAGGAATCTCAATCGTTTCCTGATACAGATCGTCTACGGGAGGCTCGGAAAAGACTGTTTTACATGCCTTTTCAAAGACCTCGTCCGAGATATTCTCCACATCGTAGCGGATGAATTCTCTGACACCGTCCACCTGAATGCCAAGATAGTTTTTCAGTTCCTCGTGCAGCTCTTTCGCTTTCACCGCGTAAGGCGCTTTCTTTTCCACATAGATACGTCTAACGTTTCCCATGTCGTTCCTCCAAAAAATGATTGTATTATAATGAGTCTGAAAGGGAACTATTCTTCCAGTTCCACTCCCAGGGACTTCAAAATAAACAGAATTTCCATATCGACTGTCTCCGAGGTCACCCCTACGGTCTGCGCCGCAATCTTCATGCCCTCCAGGATAAACATGATGGTTTTCGCTGCCTCCCGGCAGTTCGTGCAGAAAAACTCTCCGTTCTCCACACCGATCTCAATCAGTTTCTCCATGATCTTGACAGCCGAATCAAACTGTTTCTTCAGAATATTGTCCTTCTTGGAAGGCGTATTCTCAAAATAGAACTCATAGATAGCCTGTGTCAGCGTGTCTTCCTTGCGAAGAAGCTCCTTCTTCTGCTCCTGCAAAAAGAGCACAAGAATATCTGCTGCAGTTGCATCATCCGTGATGTTGTCGGAAAAGACATCATCCGTCTCCTCGCTCTCGAGCTTCAACACCTCCAGAAAAATCTGGCTGGTGTTCTCAAAGTACAGATACAGACCGCCGCGGCTGATTTCGCAAGCCTCGACAATATCCTTCATGGTAACCTTCTTAAACCCCTTTTCCACGAAGACCTTCCTGGCTGTTTCCAATATAAATTTCTTCTTCTGTACCGATTTTTCTCCCATTTCTGACACCCGTTCCTCTTTTTATCGATCACCAGGCTGCTATACCCGACATGCGTATCATCCCTGAAAAACCCCATTTTTCAACGACAAACCTGCCTGCGGGGCACAAATGTTTCCCAAACAGGCAAAAAAATGACACATATGTAGTTTTATTCTATCACATTTCAGGCAAATGTACAGTACCAAATTGTACAGAAAAGCACAAAAAAACGCGTATTTACGGGATATCCTGCCCTGTTTCGCCAATCATTTTGTCGACAAAGGCGTCCGGATTCTTTTCCATGCGCAGCATTGTCTCAAAAGATTCCAGCAAAAGTCTCTCCTGACGATAGCGGTTCATCTCCTTCGGTCTGTCCATGTAGAGCTTAAAATGATCCACCTGCCAGACTAAAATATCTGTCAGGGTGTAGCCGGCCACCTGATATCTGCTCAGGAACTTACCGTAATCATGGTAATAGGCCAGCTCCTGCAGCAGTCCGCCGGACTGTCGGATTCCGTCCCACAGCTGAAGGGCATAGGTCTCGTCCTTACCGGCTGCCAGAGACAATTCCAAAATATAGTTTTTTAGGGTTTCCAGTGCTTTTTGAAGTCTTTCGTTCTCTTCCATCCTTCGTCTCCTTCCTTCGGACGCATCCGGCGTCCGTCCGCAGCGTCCCGGTTACAGCACACGCTTCTAAGGCGCCTGCCTTCTGCCGGGCAAACAAAAACGCTAAGAGGATATCCTCTTAGCGTCATGATCAGTAGCAGGGGAAGAGGGGATCGAACCCCCGTTAACGGTTTTGGAGACCGCCGCACTACCGCTGTACTATTCCCCTATCTTGCAGCAAACTCGCTGACGAAGGATATTGTAGCACAGGAATTGATTTTGCGCAACCTTTTTTTCATTTTTTTTGCAACTGCCCGGAACGCCCCCGAAAACGGTTCGTTTCCCGTGCGGCATATCCGTTCATTCTGCTAAAAAAACCTGTCGATGACATCCTGCACCGTTTTCACGCCGATGATCTCCATGCTGCTGTTCCTGCGGCAATCCTGCACGCAGACCCAGGGAACGATCACCGTCTCAAAGCCCAGTCTCTCCGCTTCCGCGACGCGCTGCGCTGCCATACTGACGGCGCGCACCTCACCGCTTAATCCGACCTCGCCGAATGCGAGCATTTTGGGGCTGAGCGCTTTGTTTCGAAAGCCCGATACGATGGCCAGCACAATGCCCAGATCGATTGCAGGCTCCTGTACCTTCATGCCTCCGGTGACATTGACATAGGCGTCGCAGGCTGCCATCTGCAGTCCGGCGCGTTTCTCCAGAACAGCCATCAGGAGATTGACCCTGTTTAAGTCTGTGCCCGTCGTCTGTCGTCTGGGAATCCCGAAGTTGGAGTGGCAGACGAGCGCCTGAATCTCCACCAGAAGCGGTCTGGTTCCTTCCATGGTACAGGTGACAACCGAGCCGCTCGCATTTTCCGGTCTGCCGCTCAGCATATATTCCGAGGCATTCAGCACCTCTGCAAGACCCTGCTCCTGCATCTCAAATACACCGATCTCATTGGTGGAGCCAAAACGATTCTTCACGCCCCGAAGAATCCGATAGGAAGCGTGTCTGTCTCCCTCAAAATAAAGGACGGTATCCACCATATGCTCCAGAACCCTCGGGCCCGCTACAGTGCCCTCCTTGGTCACATGGCCGACGATCAGAACCGACACCCCCATCCCCTTCGCCATCTGCATGAGGATGCCCGTCGATTCGCGGACCTGCGACACACTTCCCGGCGCAGCGGCAACATTTTCATTGTACATGGTCTGGATGGAGTCGATCACAACGACCTCCGGCTTCTGCTCCCGTATCACCTCGAGAATGAGGTCCAGATTGGTCTCACACAGAAGGAGCATCGGTCCGCTGAAGCTGCCGATGCGGTCCGCCCGCATCTTGATCTGCGCCTGGGATTCCTCTCCTGAGATGTAGAGCACCTTTCTGGCATTCGCGGAAAGATTCTGACAGACCTGCAGAAGCAGCGTCGATTTCCCGATGCCGGGGTCACCGCCCACCAGAGTCAGGGAACCCTGTACGATTCCGCCTCCGAGTACTCTGTCAAGCTCCCCCATTCCGGTCTTAAGTCTGTTCTCGGCAGTGATCTGCACCTCCGAAAGCAGGCTGCAGGCGGTACTTCGGTTCCTTCTCCTGTCGGCGCTTCCGAGTACGCCCATATGAGGCGTCTTCTCCACCGTCTCCTCCACGAAGGAATTCCACTCCTTACAGCCGGGGCATTGTCCCATCCACTTGCTCGATTCATATCCACAATTCTGACAGAAAAATACTGATGCTGCTTTCGTCTTAGCCATTCCGGTTCTGCCTTTCCGCCCTGTCCCTCAAGGGCTCTTCTTCGGTCTTCGAAGTCTGCGTTTTCGTATACCAGCCGCCATATCCTGCTGCTCCACGCGGATGGCGGCAAAGTCAAAACGCCGGGAACACTTCCTCCCGGCGCCCAATATCTATACTCTTTTCACTTTGACGGGAACCGCTTCCTCAGTTCGAAGTTCCACGCTCAGGGAAAGCTTTCCGCCAAGTCCGGTCTTCATGGTTCCGATGCTCTTTCCTCCCACAAAGACTTCATATTCCGTATCGTCATTCATTCCGATGGTGATCTGTGCATCTTCATCACCCTCCACCTCGAAGGACACTCCGTCTGCTTCCTCCGCGAAATGAAGCACTGTAGTTCCGGGAACGGACTCATAGAGGAACATGCCGTTCTTCTCGAGCTTCGTAATATCCCGGTAAGTCTTCACCTTCAGCAAATCTCCCGCAAAAGGGACATCCTCCAACTTTGCCTTCTGTGACAATCCGTGATTGCCGAAGCTGACGGTTCCGCCCTCTTCGATGCGGATCAATTCTGCTATGCCTGCCATCTGTATTTCCTCCTGTTCGTTTGTATCGTAAAACGACTGACAGCTTACCTTAAGTATACCGAAAAGCTACTTTGTTGTAAAGCAGACTTTTCCGTTTTTAAAGCCGGCCGACACTTTATCTCCGGGCCGTACCTTCTGCATCAGGATCTCCTCTGCGAGAGGGTCCTCCACCACGGACTGAAGCGCTCTCTTTAACGGTCTTGCGCCCATTTTATTGTCAGCGTATTTCTCCACGAGATGTTCTTTGAGAGCCGGCGTCAGGGACAGTCTGATGTTCATCTGCGTCTCGCATCTTCTGCACAGATCGCTCGACAGCAGAGAAATGATCGCCTTCATATCCTCCTTGCCAAGCTGATGGAAGACGATGATATCGTCGATACGGTTGATGAATTCCGGCTTGAAGTTGCGCTTCACCTCTTCCATCACACCGCTTTTCATCTTCTCATAATCCTTCTTCGCATCCTGCGCCGCCGCGAAGCCAAGGTTCTTCGGGTCAACGATTCTCTGCGCTCCTGCGTTAGAAGTCATGATAAGGATGGTATTCTTAAAGCTGACCTTCCGGCCCTTGGAATCCGTAATGTGGCCATCATCCAGCACCTGCAGCAGCACATTGAATACATCCGGATGCGCTTTCTCGATTTCGTCAAACAGCACTACGGAGTAGGGATTTCTCCTCACTTTTTCGCTCAGCTGTCCGCCCTCGTCAAAGCCCACATAGCCGGGCGGGGAACCGATCATCTTAGAAACGGAATGTCCTTCCATGTATTCGGACATATCCACGCGGATAATATTGTCCTCCGAGCCGAACATCGCTTCCGCCAAAGCCTTGGAAAGCTCCGTCTTGCCGACACCCGTAGGTCCCAAAAACAGGAACGAACCGATGGGTCTCTTCGGGTCCTTCAGGCCGACCCTTCCTCGGCGCATCGCTCTCGCAACGGCCTTGACTGCTTCTTCCTGTCCGATCACTCTCTTGTGCAGGATACTCTCCAGCTTCAGAAGTCGTTCGCTCTCCTTCTGCGCAAGCTTCTGCACCGGAATCTTCGTCCACATGGCAACCACTTCCGCGATATCGTTCTCGTCGATCACGATCTGTCTGCCTGCGTCGCTTCTCTCTGCCCGCACTGTGGTCCGCTCCCATTTTGCGGTCAATTCATCCTGTTGCTTTTTCAGGGAAAGCAGCAGATCAAACTCTCCGTTTCTGATGGCGTCTTCCATCTGCCGGTTCAGTTCTGCGATCCGGTCGCTTAATTCCTTGCTCCGGTCGCGGCTCTTCATCGCTCGGAGTCTCGCACCCGATGCCGCCTCATCGATCAGATCGATCGCCTTATCCGGAAGGTTGCGGTCATTGATATATCTGGCGGACAAGCGCACCGCCGCTTCCGTGGCCTCCTTCGTGATTTCCACCCTGTGGAACTCCTCGTATTTCCCTTTGACGCCCTCCAGGATGCAGATCGCCTCCTCCACGGTGGGCTCCTCCACATTGACCGGCTGGAATCTTCGCTCCAGTGCGGCGTCCTTCTCAATATACTTGCGGTATTCTGCAATGGTCGTCGCACCGATCAGCTGCAGTTCTCCTCTGGCAAGCGACGGTTTCATAATGTTGGAGGCATCGATCGCGCCCTCCGCACCGCCTGCACCGATAATGGTATGCAGCTCATCCACGAACAGAATCACATTGCCGTCCTCGATGACTTCCTGAATGACCTTCTTGATCCTCTCCTCGAACTCACCGCGGTACTTGCTGCCGGCCACCATGCCGGAGAGATCCAATGTCAGCACTCTCTTATCCTTCACGGTAAACGGGACCTCACCGTTCACGATTCTGAGTGCGAGACCTTCCACAACTGCGGTCTTGCCCACGCCCGGCTCACCGATCAGGCAGGGATTGTTCTTGGTCCTTCTGCTCAGTATCTGAATCAGGCGCCGGATCTCCTCATCGCGTCCTATCACGGGGTCAAGCTCCCCCGCCTTTGCCATTGCCGTCAGATCGCGGCTGTATTTGCTCAGGGTTTCCGTCTTGCTTTTGCCTCTGTTCTTCCTGCCAAGGTCCTCCTTCGCCAGGTTTCTGTTCACACCCATGGCTTCCAGGGTATCAGCGTAAAGCTTCTGCATATTCACGCTCAATGTGTTGAGCAGTCGGGCCGCCACACTGTCACTCTCTCTGATCAGCGCCAGAAGGAGATGCTCTGTGCCTGTCTCATTTTGTCCGAACCGCTGCGCCTGTGCCTGTGCTTCCTGCAGGACTCTCTTGGCCCTGGGGGAGTATATACCCCGCTCTGCCACCTCCACGCCCTTGTCAAAGGCAATCAGTTCCCTGATCAGGTCTACCACTCTATCCTGTGTGACACCGTTTTCTTCCAACACTCTATGCGCAACTCCGGTGGGTTCCTTGATTAAGCCCGCCAGAATATGCTCCGTTCCGACATATCCCTGACACAGGCCGGCCGCATACCGCGTTGCATGTTTCAGCGCTTCCTGCGCACTGTCTGTTAACTGCATGTAAAGGCTCCTCCGTTATTTATATTCCTCATATATTTCCTCGATCAGCTGATGTATTTCTTCCTTCGTGATATTTTTGCAGCTTCCTTTTGCAAGGATTACCCTCAGCTGCTTTTTTAATTCCGCGAGAGTCTGCATTTTATCCGCATCAATGGCAATCACTGCCCCTCTTCTGCGGTCCACGCGCACATATCCCTCCTGTCGTAAAACAGTATATGCCTTGTTGACCGTATGCATATTGATGCCGATACTTTCCGCCATCTGTCGGACGCTCGGCAGCGCGTCTCCTTCCCGGAATCTGTCTGAGGCGATGCCCATAATAATCTGGTGATACAATTGCAGGTATAACGCATCATCACTGTTGAAGTCGATCTCAATCTGAATCATGGCAGCCTCCTCCTTGTTATATCGATATTATAACAAAGGCCTTTGACTGTCAACAAAGGGAACGCATTGTTTATCCTTTTTTAATGTCTGCCGCAGACCCAACGACCCGGGGAAGCGTCCCTCGCCTAAGCCCTGTATGCCCTGTTGCAGACACACAGGGACTGGGTATGCCTCCCTCGCTTACGCCCTGTATGCCTGGTTGCAGACACGCAGGGACTGGGTATACCTCCCTCGCTTACGCCCTGTATGCCTGTTGCAGACACGCTCTCGCTTGGAGTTCGTCGTAGCGGTACATAAGGACTCAAAGTACGAGTCCTAAGTACCGACGACTCACTACAGTCTGCAACAGGCACACAGGGCTTGGCGGGGAGGCATCCTGCCATCGGGTGAATGTGTCTGCAACCGGACATGCAAGCTTGGCCGGGACGCTTCCCCACGATGGGTGGGTTTGGATGCAACAGGTACGCAAAGGCTGGGGATGTCTCCCACAATCACACAACAGGGCACCCGGTTGGGGTGCCCTGTCAATCTTGGCTTATTCGTCAAAGTCACTTAAGAATTCAAAGGAAAAATCATCATCGGTGTCTGTGTCCTGTGCAGGAGGATTCTGCGGCTTCTGTGCGGGGCCTGCAGGTCTTACCGGACGATTCTGTTCCGGTCTTCTCGCAGGCTGTCCGGGTGCTCCGGCAGGTCTTCTTACAGGCTGGCCCTGCTCTGCGCCTTCCGGTCTTCTCACGGGACGACCCTGTTCTGCGCCTTCCGGTCTTCTTGCGGGCTGACCCTGTTCTGCGCCCTCAGGTCTTCTTGCGGGACGGCCCTGTTCTGCGCCCTCGGGTCTTCTCACGGGACGACCCTGCTCTGCGCCTTCCGGTCTTCTTGCGGGACGGCCCTGTTCTGCGCCCTCGGGTCTTCTTGCGGGATGGCCCTGCTCTGCGCCTTCCGGTCTTCTCGCGGGACGGCCCTGTTCTGCGCCGGCGGGCTTTCTCTCTTCCCCAACCGTCTGCATCACTCTCTGACCGTTTCTTCTGGTCTGAATCTCGTCTCTCTTCTTTCTGGTCTCTGTCTCAACCTGACGATAGTATGCGGAATCCATCATGTCCTTGATCTTCAGAAGCAGGGCTGCCACAAGGGCAAGCATTGCAATAAAAGCAAAGATAAAGATAATCAGGAAAACCTTTTGTGTCTGAACGGTCTTATGTGCCTTCTCATAGGCTGCCGCGTTGTTCTCTACTGCATCAAAAAGCTCTTTGATACTGTAAGGAGACTGTGTATCCGTCACGATCAGATACCAATCACCGTTAACTTCCCTGACTTCGTAAGCATCCTTAACTTCCGGCTTTTCCTCCACAGGCGGTTCCTGCACATCGGGTTCGTTTGCAGGTTCTGAGGGAGGAACGGGCTCCTGGTACTCAACCAGTTCGCCGGAAAGCTTCACATAGTCAGAACGGATAAAGCCCTCTACAGAGGTGCTGTTTGCGCTGTATGCAACCAGATACCACACTTTGCCGTCTGTTCCGTTAATGGTTCCGTTCACGGTCAGAGCAGAGCCTTCTGCCGCGGTGGTCACGATGGAGCCGCTGGTGGAAGCCTGATTTCTGATACGAACGGAGGCGCTTCCCTGAACGGTTGCGCTGATAGGATTGACCTTCGTCACACCTGCTGTATTGATACCTGTTGCAGGCGTCTCTGTGCTTGTGTCCGAACTGAGTTTTACCAGGTCGGAACGAATATAACCTGAAGTTCCGTTATGCTCGATCTGATACCAGACATAGCCGTCCGTACCCTGAACCTCACCCTTGATCGTAATTACGGTATCTTTGGTGACGGAACCAAGTGCTTCCCCCGACGTACCGGCGCTTTTACGAATCTTTGCGCTGGACGCGGTGATCTTACCCTGGCTGTCAGCACGGCTCACGGTTGCAAAAGAATCCGCGAACATACCGATTGCCAATGCCAGGACAAGCGTCATTACGCCGGCAAAGACCCTGAATCTACGCTGTAATGCATTCGTCTTTTTCATAAGTTTACCTCTTTCCCCATTATCGGTCAGGCTTCGTCAATCGCCTTGCCGATATCATGTCGCATGTACTTATTTGCAAAAGTAACCCACTCGGTTGCCTCGTACGCCTTGGCACGGGCCTCCTTGAGGGTGGCACCCTTCGCTGTTACCCCCAGGACACGACCGCCGTTTGTGACGATTCTGCCCTGTGCATCAAACTTACTTCCCGCATGGAAGCAGAAATAATCCTCCTTGCCTTCGAAGTTCTCCAGGCCGGTGATCTCAAAGCCCTTCTCATAGGAGACGGGATAGCCGTCGGAAGCAAGTACGACGCAGACCGCCGCATTGTCCTCAAACTGTAAATCAATGTCTGCGAGATGACCGTCGATGCAGGCATCGATCACATCACAGATATCATTCTTCATCCTGCAAAGCACAACCTGTGTCTCAGGGTCGCCGAATCTCGCATTGTACTCCAAAACCCTGGGTCCCTTGGGCGTGAGCATCAGTCCGAAGAAGATGACGCCCTTGAACTCCCTGCCCTCCGCCGCCATCGCGTCCACGGTCGGCTGATAGATGTACTTTTGACAGAACGCATCGATCTCCTCGGTATAGAAGGGGCTGGGAGAGAAATTACCCATACCACCGGTATTGAGTCCCTGGTCTCCGTCCTTCGCTCTCTTGTGATCCTGCGCGGAAGTCATGGTCTTGACGGTCTTGCCGTCCACAAATGCCAGAACGGAAACCTCACGGCCGGTCATAAACTCTTCGATGACCATACGATTGCCGGCTGTGCCGAAGTGCTTATCCAGCATGATTTCCTTCACGCCTGCCTTCGCTTCCTCCAGGGTATTGCAGATCAATACGCCCTTGCCGAGAGCCAGTCCGTCTGCCTTCAGCACAATGGGCATATCGGCAGTCTCAAGATAAGCGAGCGCCTTCTCGGGATCGTCAAAGGTCTCATATGCCGCGGTCGGAATCTGATACTTCTTCATCAGGTCCTTGGAGAAAGCCTTGCTGCCCTCCAGGATCGCCGCATTCTTACGGGGTCCGAAGGTACGGATTCCTTCTGCCTCCAAAGCATCTACAAGTCCGCCTACCAAAGGATCATCGGGAGCCACAAACACCAGATCCACTGCCTTTTCCCTGGCGTAAGCAACGATCTTGTCAAACTCCATCACACCGATGGAGGGCTCGCACTCTGCGATCTGTGCGATTCCGGCGTTGCCGGGCACACAGAAAAGCTGGTCCACTCTGCTGCTCTTTTTCAAGCTGACTGCGATGGCATGCTCTCTGCCGCCACCGCCTACGATCAAAACCTTCATGTCGTTACCTCTTTATTCTACGGTTCTCTTAACCTTATTGTCTACCACCCTGATACGCCCATTGGCAATATCATCGATTGCCTGGGGAAGCAAGATCCACTCAGCCTGCTCCATCACCCGTCTCTGCAGAATCTCGGGCGTATCGTCATCCTCGACCGCGACAGACTTCTGTGCGATGATCGGGCCTTCATCCATGCCCTCGTTGACAAAGTGCACGGTTGCGCCGGTCAGCTTCACGCCGCGCTCCAACGCCTTCTCATGCACCTTCAGCCCGTAATACCCCACGCCGCAGAAGGAAGGGATCAGGGAAGGATGAATGTTCACGATACGGTTGCTGTACTTTCGTACCAGTTCCTCGGGAATCTTAACCAGAAAGCCTGCCAGGACGATCAGATCGGGGTTCAACCCGTCGATGGTTTCCGTCAAAGCCTGATGAAATGCCTCACGCTTCTCATACTCCTTGGGAGAAATGCAGATTCCGGGCACATTGTGCTGCCTGGCGCGCTCCAGCGCCCTGACGCCGGGATTGTTGCTGATTACGCCGACGATCTGTGTATTGGTGATTCTTCCGTCATCCACGGCATCCAGAATGGCCTGCAGATTGGTGCCGCCGCCGGAAACGCATACTACTACTCTTAACATAAGGTAACTCCCTTGGTGCCTGCCTCACAGTGACCTACGACAAACGCCTTCTCGCCGGCAGCTTCGATTGCCGCAATCGTTTTCTCCACATCCGCGGGATCGATCGCAAGAACCATGCCGAGACCCATATTGAAGGTGTTGTACATCATCTGCTCCGCAATATCGCCGGTCTTCTGCAGCAGCTTAAAGATTGCGGGCACCTCATAGCTGTCCTTTTTCACCACTGCATGAATGTTCTCAGGAAGCATTCTGGGAATATTTTCATAGAAACCGCCGCCTGTGATATGGCTGCAGCCCTTTACGGTTACGCCTGCATCCTTGACGGACTTGAGTGCTTTGACATAGATGATCGTGGGCGCGATCAGTGCCTCGCCGAGTGTGGTGCCAAGCTCCTCATAGTAAGTATCCAGACTTTCCCTGGTCATTTCAAACACCTTACGAACCAGAGAGAAACCGTTGGAATGTACACCGGAGGAAGCGATTCCCACCAGCACATCACCGTCCTTGATGTTCTCGCCGGTGATCAGATCCTTCTTGTCTGCCACGCCTACCGCGAAGCCTGCAAGGTCATACTCATCCTCAGGCATCAGTCCGGGATGCTCTGCCGTTTCGCCGCCGATCAGTGCAGCGCCTGCCTGCTTGCAGCCTTCCGCAACGCCCTTTACGATGGTCGCGATCTTCTCGGGATAGTTCTTGCCGCACGCAATGTAATCAAGGAAAAACAACGGTTCTCCGCCTGCACATGCCACATCGTTTACACACATGGCAACTGCATCAATACCGATGGTGTCATGCTTGTCCAGCAGGAAAGCAAGCTTCACCTTCGTTCCGCATCCGTCTGTTCCGGAGAGCAGTACGGGCTCCTCCATATCCTTGATCGCTTTCATGGAGAAGGCTCCGGAGAAACCGCCGATACCGCCCATAACTTCGCTGCGCATGGTCTCTTTCACATGTTTCTTCATCAGTTCTACGGACTGGTATCCGGCTTCAATATCAACTCCAGCTTTCTTATAATCCATTTTGTGTCTCCTCATCCTGTAACTTATTTATGATTCCGGTCTGTGACCGGTCATTTACTTTTTCATTCCGTCAAGATATGCCTTGTAGCCTTCCGCCTGAAGTCTGGCATCCTTGGCAACAACCTGCTCCTTGAGCTCTGCGCTGTAATCCTTCAGCTTTGCAAGCAGTTCGGGGTCCGATGTCGCGAGAATCTTGGCCGCGAGAAGGCCTGCATTCGCGCCGCCGTTGATCGCCACGGTGGCAACCGGAATTCCGGAGGGCATCTGAACGATGGAATACAGGGAATCTCTTCCTCCCAGGGAAGTGGTATGCATCGGGATGCCGATGACAGGCATCGGGAAAATCGCAGCGCACATACCGGGCAGATGAGCCGCCATGCCGGCGCCGGCAATGATTACCTTAAATCCTTTCTCCTCCGCACTCTTCGCATACTCGAAGAATACATCAGGTTCTCTGTGAGCGCTTATGATCGTCATCTCATAAGATACTCCCAGCTCTTCCAGAATGTCAGCAGCCTTCGCCATGACAGGCATATCTGAATCGCTGCCCATTACAATACCGACTTTAGCCATACGTACCTCCTTAAATATGTCCATTATCCTTTAACAGTTTACTAGACTCAAACTGATAACGCAATATCATTCTAAAAAAAACAGAAAATCTTAATTTTTGCGCTCCCTATGCTTCAAACGCTTCGTTCAAAGGCTCTGTTCCGGGAAGCACGAAACGCCCCTCGCGAATGATAACGATTCGCGTGCCGTCCTTCTTCACCGCAGCCAGCTCGCCCAGCTCATCATAGGGGATGGTGATATCGGTATGGCAGTTGAGGTACGCTTCCGCAGGCTTCGTCCTGCGAAGCACAGACACGGAATTGTCCTTGGCAACGATCTCCTTGCCGTCCGGATTGTACACCCTCATATCCTCCGTGTGGGAATAACAGGTATCGCCCACCGCAAAATGCGGCCCGGTCTTCTCCGCGATGAGGATCGGCAGCTTTGCCTCCACGCCGAGCCTTCTCGCCATCACATACGCCGTGGTGTTCGTGCCGATTGCGAACTCACCGAGAGGAAGCGTCTCATGTCTGAACAGGATATTTTCCTTCACGAAGGCCCTGTTTTCTTCTTCGGTATCGAAGTTTTTGCAGGAATAATCGGTAATCATGCCGTCGCGGAAGGTGATGGACAGGTCTCTGTACTCCAGTCCGTTCAAAAATACCTTCGTCACATGAAGCACGCCGTTCGTCCCCTCCAGGACGGGGGAGGTGAACACTTCGCCGACGGGAATGTTGACATCCGCCACACAGTTCTCGAAAATCGTCTCCTTTGCGGGATCCTGCAGCTTCCAGAGATTGACCTTCAGTTCGGTTCTGTTCTCTCCCATACCCCTGATCTCACAATAATCGGCGGTATCCAGGACATCGATGATGCTCTGCTGGACATTTCTGTAAAGCATGTAGTCTAATGTATTGAGCCTGATGGTCTCATCGAACAGCTCCTTAAATACCTCTCCGACAGCAGGCACGGGGAAAGCAATGATGGTAAAGCTTCTCTCCTCGGCGATGATGTACTCTCTCGTCAGAGCGCCGTTCTTGGTCAAAAACTCAACCCACAGTTTATTCTGCTCGTCCGTAAAACGGATATTTTCAGGCTTGTTGACCGGGTTAAAGTCCTCCTCGCCGAAGGTCTCCACCACAGCGGGGCCCGCATGCCCGTTCGCATCCTCTTTGAACTCCTCAAAGGCCGTCCGGAGCACCTCAAGTCTGCGGTTCATGTAATTCTTATCCAGGAAAAGGGCAATGTCGTCCTTGTGATCATACTGATACTGTCTGTTGGCAGCGCCGCCGCTTACCGCGTTTCTGCCCACAACAGGCTTTAAGCCCATCTTCTCAAGGTTTTCGATGGCTCTCTTCATCATTCTCTCGAAGCCGAGCTGATACCGAAGCTGCGCGGTCTTTTTCACGGAGAGATCCTTGCCGGTCACCTCGAAACCGATGCGATAGCCTTCCGTGAAGGTGTCGGCCATGGTATTGATGGTCTCCTGCGGCAGCTGTGCAAGATATCTTGCAGTTTCCAGCTCATTCTCGGAAACATACTCACCATATGCATACAAAAATCTCACATCGCTCAGGTCGCTGTTTTGGATAATATCGACCTCAAAGGTCGCATCGGGGCAGACCATTTCCCACACACGGATGCGGGCGCTGCGGTCAGCGTAATCACTCGAAAACCAATACAGAATCTCCCTGATTTCCTTGCCGGAGGGAAGCTGTCCGTCCGCCGCGCCGTAGGTAAACGCTGCATACACCTCGGCAAACAGCTCCATTCCCGCCACCACATCCTCAAGTTGTCCGCGATAGACATCCGAAATCAGACTTCTCATCTTCACATACAGCCAGCTAAGCTCCTGTCCGTACTCCTTGCCCAGCCTTTTCACGGCAACCTGCGGGTTCGCATAACTCTCCTCGTAAGCCTGCGGCAAAATATCGCAGTAGAGAGCCTCGTTTCTCGCCTGCAGCTCCTCCAAAGGCGCCTGCTTCAGACCGTCATTCTCAAGGAAAACCTTTGTATCATCCAAAAGCAGCAGGAAAGAAGCAACCTTCTTAAAATACGCCTCAAAAACCTCCTGCCCGAAGGTTTCCCCCTGAATCTGTCTGATCCGGTCAATGACCAATTCATAACGCTCCTGTAAAATATCCATAACAATCCTTTCCGAAGGCATACCGCCCTCAAAGCCTTTATCTCGAACCGACGAACATAATCAGTCCAAGCATCACAAAAGTGATTCCGTTCAACATGATTCCCAGAACCGGGAACAATTTAAAATTACGCTTTTCATTCACTGTCAGCACGCCGAGGATGACTCCGATCACCGCAAACAAAAGTGCAAACAGCCCGGTAAATCCGAAGCCCGGCTGCGCCACGCCGCCTGCCGCATAGGACTTGTAAACCACGATGCATAACGAGACAATACTGATGATTCCAAGAATCACCGCCATGATGGCCGCATCCGGGTGCTTTCTGTCGGTAAACTTATAGCTTCTTCTTTTCTTCATAAAAAACTCTAAAAGGGCACTCCCCTAAGGAAATGCCCAGCATTCGCTCCTGTCATTAAAATAAAATCTTCGACTTGCCGGAAAGCAGCTTTCCTCCTGCCACGATCAACAATACGCCGGTAACGATACCGAGAACAATGGTAACCACTCCGATCGCAATATTGGCTGCACCGGTATTTTTCATAAGCTTGTAAGTCTTCTCTTCCATGTCATCCTCCCTTTACGCTGTTTTCAATCACTCTATTTTACTCCGTATGCTTCATAATAAGCATCGATTGCCTTCTTACGTTCATCATCGATCAGCACCTGACCCTTGTACTCCTTATTGTAAAGGTGCTCCACCACATCATCCATAGTGACGATCGCGTTGGCCTCAAATCCGTACTTCTCCCGGATCTCATCCAAAGCACTCTTCTCGCCGCCGAGACCGACTTCCATACGGTTCAGAGAAACCATCAGACCGATTATCGTGACCTCAGCCGCCCCTTTTACCTTGGGAACCGTCTCCTCCATAGACTTGCCGGAGGTCGTAACATCCTCGATCATAACCACTCTGTCGCCGTCCTTGAGCTTGCTTCCGAGGAATGCACCCTTGTCTGCGCCGTGATCCTTCTCCTCCTTACGGTCGGAGCAATAGCGGATCTCCCTGCCATACAGCCTGCTGTATGCAACCGCAGTTACCACACTGATGGGAATTCCCTTATATGCAGGTCCGAACAGCACATCGAAATCATCTCCGTACCTGTCATGGATTGCCTTGGCATAATACTCACCCAGCTTCATCAGCTGACTTCCCGTCACATATGCTCCCGCATTCATGAAAAAAGGGGACTTTCTTCCGCTCTTCAATGTAAAATCGCCAAACTTCAGCGCCTGACAATCTACCATGAATTCAATAAATTCCTGCTTGTATGCTTCCATACTGTCAAAACCTCCTGTATTCCCTGCTTCTTCGGCTTCTGTACTGTTTCTTAGATACACACACTTACTTCATACTTTTTTATGCTAACATAAAAGCACTATTTTTTCAATCTATTTGAAAAAATAGTGCTTTGGGTTCTGTACAAGCCATTCGTATGGCGCCATAATTACCCACACCTTTATCATTCAAAGATACAGTTGTTTCTCTGATTGTAAAATAGTATTGCGTGCATACAATATCTTTGGCTCTTCAACTCTCAACGTTTTCATTTCTCTATGAGACAACCTATACTGTCTCTGACAAGCGCTCCGCTTTCGAACTTTAAATCTTTAGCATTTTCGAATTCCCTTTTCGGAAAAGTGTTCCCGAAATTATTAAACCAATCTTACCATGAATTTTATATGTTTTTAGTTAGTGCATATCTTGGCAAGCTCAATGAATAACAGAATTACATACTCTCAAAATCAGCCAGAAAATAAAAAGACACTACCCATTATTTGGATTGCGCCTTTTATAATCTTGTTAATTTACTACTTGATAAATTTTTTCTTAATAATACCGGCCACAACTATCAGTCCTATACCGACCAGAAGCCAGAATCCACCAATTATTAATGCACTTACATAAGCGATACTACTTTTATCTATATCTACAATCATTCCTAAAAGACATCTGATTATATCTAAACCGTTAAAAATCACCAAAATCACTCCCAATAATCTCAGTGCTAATACGCCTGCCCGTATATGATTCATACGTCTCATATGTCATCCCTCCTATCTCAAATTCATACATTAAAAAATGTAACACACACACCAAAAAAGTAAAGAATATTTTAAGAAAAATGAATTATAAATCTACTGATTGTACATAAATGCACTGGGTACACAATTCCGAAAAGGGAGTTTTCGAAAATTTCGTTTCATATTACACATTTTATGAAAAACACGCCCGGAAGTGGTATCATGCCACCCCGGACGCGCGTATATACTGATTCTTCATCCTCGACTGATGGGTTTGAAATACAATAACATGCCTTCCGTCAGGATCATATTCCGGCGAAAGCACCAGGATACCCGGTAGTTTAACGATGGTTGGGCATATATTGTGTTTTTTTCACCACTGTGCCCAGTAGTTTATCAGTGGCTGGGTATATTTAGTGTTTTTTACGCCACTGTGCCCAATCGTTTAGCAGTGGCTGGGCATATTTAGTGTTTTTTCACCACTGTGCCCAATAGTTTAACAATGGTTGGGCATATTTTGTGTTTTTTATGCCACTGTGCCCAATCGTTTAACGATGGCTGGGCATATTTAGTGTTTTTTACGCCACTGTGCCCAATAGTTTAACAATGGCTGGGCATATATTGTGTTTTTTCGCCACTGTGCCCAATCGTTTAACGATGGCTGGGCATATATTGTGTTTTTTCGCCACTGTGCCCAGTAGTTTAACGATGGCTGGGCATATATTGTGTTTTTTCGCCACTGTGCCCAATAGCTTAACGATGGCTGGGCATATATTGTGTTTTTTCGCCACTGTGCCCAGTGACTTATCGGTATCTGGGCATATATTGTGCTTTTGGTTCTTAGGAAGCGGGAGGGAAGTACTCGAGCTCCGCCTATGAATTCTGTTGTTTTATGGCATCCTCACAGTCTGCCATTGCCTGCAAAGTGAGGGTGAGTAAGTGTTCCAACTCCCAGCCTAACTGCACGGCTCCCCGTTCGATTACTTCTCTGGAGCAGCCTGCAGCGAAGCCTTTGCTTTTATATTTCTTTTTCAGGGATTTCAGTTCCATATCCTTGACGCTACCGGATGGACGCATCAGTGCTGCTGCCCAGATCAGTCCGGTCAGTTCATCGACGGCAAACAGGACCTTCTCCATTTCATGAACCGGTTCCACATCCAGGGTAACTCCGCATTCAACGGTGATTCCATATCCATGAGATACGACGGCATGGATGATATCCTCCGACACGCCTCCTTCGCGCAAAAGTGCAGGGGAGTTCCTTCGCAAACCATTTCATGACTGCCTCCACCGTATAGGCATGTTGGAGGTGGAATGGATCCCTGTTGTATTTCTTTAATAATTCGAGTGCTTCAGCTCTGGATATGTTTCCTATTTTTATTTCCTTTCCTGATACGATTCCAATTTTTGATAGCTTTTATTCTCACAGTCCTGCATCTTCGAAATCCACAAATAATTTGTCTATCAGCTTTTCCCGGAAGGTCATGCTTCCCATTTCCTCCCGTCTCGTTTCCTCTGCCGCTTCTTTTCCTGCCTGCTTCATCCGTTCGCAGCAGGCCCTGACGGCCTCCGCAGTAAGCTCAACGGTCAGAAACGCTCCGAGCAGGGCGGACTCCATACACCCCACTCCGGTGATGCGGCTCATCATAGGGTCACCGCCGGATACGGCAATCACCTGTCCGTCATGCCCCTCACCTGCGCAACCGATCAGATCAACCGCCCCGGACGCCACAACGATGGCTCCGGTGTCCCTTGCAAGCTTCATTACGCATGCTTCGATATCCTCGTGATTGTTCCGGCAAAAGCCGCCGGCATCCACCCCGGTAACCGTTGACATATCTTCCGCGAGGGCGGTGATTTCCGCATAGTTTCCTCTGATGCAGGCCGGTTTGCTAAGGCTGATAAGCTTCCGGAAGAATGCTCTTCGGAAGGAAGATCCCCCGCAGCCCACCGGATCGATTACGATCGGGTGATTGGTTTCCCCGGCGCATTTTGCCGCCAATTCCATGGCGTCATAGTTCTCTGTGGCTCCGAGATTGCACACAAGGGCATCGCAGCCCTTCTGTATTTCCTCCATTTCCTCAGGATGGTGTGCCATGGTAGGTGATGCGCCTATGGCAAGCAAGGCGTTGGCACACTCGTTCACCGTCACAATATTGGTGATACAATGTACCAGAGGTCGGTTGTTCCAAATCTGATGTATGTAGTCCATAGTTTTATTTCCCGTTCAATTCGTCCTGAAATCTGCGCAAAACTCCTGTTTTGGAAAGCGCCGTCACAACGATTACCGCAATGATGGTTCCGCCGAGGGAGCTGATCAGGAAGGGAATCACGAAGGTGAACAGTGCTGCCTTATCATTCCCCATAACCAACAGTGCGACAGGATAAGACAACATGCCGCCGATGAGACCCGTTCCGACCAGTTCGCCGACATAGGCTGCCGGTGTTTTCTTCACAAATCTGTACAACAGGCCCGCCAACAGTGCTCCGCACATGCTTCCCGGGAACGCCAACGGCGAGCCGAGCGCAAGAAGGTTTCGGATCAGGCTGGCGATAAAGGCGCAGGCCACGCCCCACCAGGGTCCTACAAAGACTGCACAGAGAATGTTTACCAGGTGCTGTACCGGTGCGCATTTGCTGCCTGCCACAGGAAAGGATACGAAAGATCCCACAACGGCAATCGCCGCCATAATTGCTGTAAATGTTAGTTTCTTAATATTTGATGATTTCATACTACTGATGTCTCCTTTGTCTGATTTTCATGGTTCGTATGAATCATTACCGATACCCGGCCAAGTCTTAAAGCGTTACAGAATATCAATGTACTCGCCTGCCAGAGCTTTGTTCATGCTTCTGACGGCACAGAATTTTCCACACATGCTGCAGGTGTCGCTGTGATCTTCTTCCGGAGCTCTGCTGTCACGGATTTCCTTCGCGGTCTTCGGATCCAATGCACAGTCAAACTGGGCGTCCCAGTCCAGGTTTCTTCTGGCATCCGCCATCCTGTCGTCAATATCACGCGCGCCCTTGACCCCTTTTGCAATATCCGCCGCATGAGCCGCTATCTTGGAAGCAATAATGCCCTGTCTGACATCCTCCACATTGGGAAGCGCCAGATGCTCCGCAGGGGTGACATAACAAAGGAACGCCGCTCCGCTCATCGCTGCCACCGCTCCGCCGATTGCGGAGGTAATGTGGTCATAGCCGGGAGCAATATCCGTAACCAGAGGTCCCAGTACATAGAAAGGAGCTCCCATACAGATGCTCTTCTGGATTTCCATATTTGCAGCGACCTGATTCAGCGGTACATGTCCCGGTCCTTCCACCATCACCTGGACATTGTGCGCCCACGCCCTCTTGGTCAATTCGCCGAGTCTGACAAGCTCCTCTATCTGGCATACATCCCCTGCATCCGCAAGGCACCCCGGTCTGCAGGCATCTCCGAGAGAAATGGTAACATCATATTCTTCGCAGATATCCAGAATCTGATCGTAATATTCATAAAAAGGATTCTCATTGCCGGTCATACTCATCCAGGCAAATACCAGACTTCCTCCGCGGCTTACGATGTTCATCTTTCTCTTGTGAAGCTTGATCTGTTCGATGGTCTTTCTGGTGATACCGCAGTGAACGGTTACAAAGTCAACGCCGTCCTGCGCATGAAGTCTGACAACATCAATAAAATCCTGCGCCGTCAGCGTGGCCAGATCTCTCTGATAATGGATGACACTGTCATATACCGGAACAGTACCAATCATGGCAGGGCATTCCCTGGTAAGCTTCTGCCGGAAGGGCTGTGTATTTCCGTGGCTGGAAAGATCCATAATGGCTTCCGCTCCAAGCTCCACCGCGCTCATGACCTTTTTCATCTCAATATCATAATCCTTGCAGTCTCTCGACACGCCTAGATTGACATTGATCTTCGTCCGGAGCATACTTCCGACACCCTCCGGGTCAATACAGGTATGATTGATGTTCGCAGGAATCGCCACCTGTCCTCTTGCCACCAGATCCATCAGTTCCTCTGTGGACATGTTCTCCTTTTTCGCTACGATTTCCAGTTCCTTCGTTACGATGCCTTTTCTTGCAGCATCCATCTGTGTCGTATAATTTCTCATTGATATCCCCTATTCTGCTGTTTTATAGTCTCCCTGAATTGCAAATGCATGGTTCATCGGTCCGGAACCTTTTCCCAAGTCAAGCATGGCTGCCAAAGCTCCCGAAATATAGTTCTTCGCGTATAATACTGCCTCATCAAGGCTTTGACCTTTTGCAAGGTTAGAGGCAATCGCGCTCGAAAGCGTACAGCCGGTGCCGTGTGTGTTGGGAT
Organism: Acetatifactor sp.; assembly: GCA_016293615.1. GTDB lineage: Bacteria > Bacillota > Clostridia > Lachnospirales > Lachnospiraceae > Acetatifactor. Next base: position 11,486 of record JAEDDX010000020.1, on the reverse strand, counting down.
TTGGGATTCTCTTACCGTAAAACCACCTGTAATCGCCATCCCGGTACAAAAGGTCGTTGGCATCATTGATCTGATGACCGCCCTTGCATAACACAGCACATCCGTACTGTTCATAAATCCATTTTGCGGCCCGAATCATATCTTCCTGCGTTCTGACCTGCATCCCGGTGATGACTTCCGTCTCAGGAATATTGGGTGTAATCACAGTAGCCAGAGGTAATAATTCATGTTTCAAGGTGCCGATAGCATCGTCGCTGATCAGCTTTGATCCGCTTGTTGCTACCATAACGGGATCCACCACAAGGTTTTTTGCATGGTATTGCTTTATTTTTGCTGCAATGACTCTGATCAATTCGCTTGAGGCTACCATTCCCGTCTTCACTGCATCAGGCATAATATCCTCAAACACACAATCAAGCTGTTTTTCCAAAAATGCAGGAGTTACCTCCATAATATCTGATACGCCGGTTGTATTTTGAGCAGTCAGCGCAGTGACGGCACTCATGGCATATACTCCATGGGCTGTCATTGTCTTAATATCTGCCTGTATGCCGGCGCCTCCGCAGGAATCACTTCCCGCGATCGTTAATGCTGTGTTCATAAAATCTCCTCCACACAATCCTGAAATCAGGAAATCAACATTCACGTTTTCTTGGTCTTAAACCTGCGACACAAGGTGGTGCCCCCAATGTGCCGCAACTGTTGTATCTGCTACTGCAAACAAACCGCCTTCAATTCTCCGGCAGCCGCACAACAATCACTTTTTCCAAAGATACCGCTTACCACCGCAATTCCTGCAATGCCCGTTTTCGCAAGCTTATGGGCATTGCTGATGTCAATCCCTCCGATTGCCACCACGGGTATCTCCACCGCATCCACGATCTCCCGAAGCAGTTCGATGGTCATGGGTTTCGCATCCGGCTTTGTAGTGGTTCCGAATACCGCCCCGCTGCCCAGATAATCGGCGCCGGCCTTCTGTGCGGCCTTTGCCTGCTCCACTGTCTTAGCCGTCACACCGATGATCTTCTCCGGTCCCAGGAGTTTTCTCGCCTCCGCTGCGTCCAGATCAGACTGACCGACATGTACGCCGTCTGCATCGATTCTCTTCGCAAGCTCTGCATTATCGTTGATAATCAGCGGTACCTTGTACTTTTTGCAGATTTTCTGAACCTCCAGGGCCTCCTTCAACAGCTCTTCCTCCGCCATGTCTTTCTCGCGCAGCTGTAAGAGCGTGACTCCTCCCTTCAGAGCATCCTCAATCTGTTCATAAAATGACTGTTCCTTCGCCAGACGACTGTCTGTAATTGCATAGAGCGCTAATGTTTCCTTCTCCATATAGCCTCCTTTCTCCATCCTTCTCTTTGCTGCATACCCAAAGCCGCACAAATCATACGGTCACGATTCCGCAGTGTCCAGACATCCGCGAAATAAATCTGCAGCAAAAAAGAGCAGAATGCCTACAAAAAGACACTCTGCTCGCATAGATTACAATACGCTTGCGCTCTCCCTTCGCTGGCATTATCCAACAGGTTCGATGGGTCATGAACGAATCCGGTTCATTTCTCAGCCAATGTTCATCAGCTCCCCAAAATATGTAGTTCGTCAAATCACTTGACAAACATATTCTATGCACTAAGGGCCTGCTTGTCAAATTATTTTTTGCCGTGGCAAAAAGGGCTATTACTTTTACCGTGGCAAAAAGGGCTATTACTTTTACCGTGACAAAAAGGACAAAAGTGTCGACATAGCAATCTGCCCAAGTTTAATTATTACTAACTTTTCTTTTCTGGTAAACAAATCGTTATTTTTCCAGTGGAATAACTAGATTAATAATCTCCTGCGGAATGCCATAGTCGGACATGAGGCTTTCCCAGAATGATTCAATCTTCTGCTCTGCCATATCTGAAAGTTTCACAATCACACTCTTCTCAGATTCCCCCCTATCAACGAGTGACTTTTCCCTCAAAAGGAACAAAAGGAGCACTAATACAAGCAGTAGTCTGATTACTCTTCTACGCTTTCTCTTTTTTCTTTTGTGTTCTCGAATAACTTCTTTTTTCAGTTCCTTTTCCTGTGTTTTTTTTAGCCTGTGTTCCTGCCAACTGTCTTTTAAACCGGTATTGCATGCTGCACTCACCGGTCTTTGTTTTTCACTATTATCCGGGACAAGTTCCTCCGTTTTATCAAATCGATAAGAAGTCTCCTGAGCAGTATAATAGAACCTCTCGTTACTCTCTCCTCGCTCAATACACTCCAAATCATGCAACATATCCTCCGCCGTTCGGTAACGATAAAATGGATTTGGCTGACACGCTCTCATAACAATATTCTGAAGGTGGGGGCTCCCTTGAGCGGGGAGTGGCAGCTGCTCACAGGATAATCTTCTGAATACTGCATTTTCCTTGTCAGTATATGTTATCTCCTGTGGATAAGGAGGCATAAAAGGCAAACGATTGTTATTGAGCAGTCGATACAGAACGATTCCGAGTGAATAGATATCAACGGTAGCGTCATATGAACCGCCCCGATAAACCTCCGGAGCCATATAGTTATAGGTACCTTTCTGAGACATATCCGTTACCAGATTTATTGTTCGAGCAATTCCAAAATCACCCAGCTTAAAATCGCCCAAATCATTTACAAATATATTCTCCGGCTTGATGTCCCGATGAATGATCTGATGTCTCTCACACAGGGACAGTGCGCGACTGATATCTTTTCCAAAACGAATAATATCCTCTTCTGACAGAGAATGATTTTTTATGTATTCGTTGAATGGTGTAAGATATTCCATACGAATCAAAACATCCCACCCTCTGCCATCTTCATGCTGAACAATAGAATGATCTTCGTAAGCAACAATATTCGTATTGCCTTTCAGCTTTTCCATTAATGCGAATTCTTTTACAATATCCGCCATCATTCCGTGAAAATAGCTTGTAGCACTTCTTTCATCCATACCTTCCCGAAGAACACTCTCAAATTCGGATTTATTTTTCGGAATACTGATCACTTTCAGTGCTGCCCGAAAGCTTCCGCCCAAATCATTTCTGACAACCTCATAAACCTTTCCATAGGAACCCTCTCCCAAATTCCTGACAATTTGCCACTCCGGCCACACATTCTCCAAGGGATACATTTTCTATTCCTCTACATTTCCTACTGCGAAAAAGGGCCGATCCAATGACCGGCTCTCTCTCTTGTAATTATACCAGTTTTTTCTTTCTTCTCTTCAGAATAACAACCACGATCAATCCGATTAATCCGAATCCACCTGCTAAACTACCAAAAAACAGCGGTTTATTGTTATAATAACGCACAAACAGATTGGTCGTTACATAGAAATTACTGATAGTTTCTACATACTCGTTTCCTGCCTGATCCACACTCCGTACCTGAACCTCGTGCGCTGCCGTTGTCTCATCGGAAATTCTAAACTGGAACTCGCTATTTTCCGAGAGTAACTGACTTAGTTCTTCTCCGCTCCATGCCTTGTATTCTTTGCCATCCAAATATACAGTAACTGCGGACAATTTTAAATTGTCATGCACGGTCAAAATCACATCGATAAACTCTTCAGGGTAAGTCTTACCGCTCTCCAAATTTGCGAAAATAATACTGGGTGCTGTATCATCTACCACAAAGTTAATCTCTGTATTCTTTGTATCCAGTCCATTCTCAGCAATATTTCCTGCTTCATCTTCGGAGTGGAAAATCAACTTATAGATACCATCCTCGGCAAAATTCTTTGCCAGAACAGTATAATTATACACATACCATTTCCCATTGCCGCCATCTATCGACAACAGATAGTCCTTACCCTCCTTCAGCACAATTGTCTCACTGTTCATAAACAGTGTAATTTTAATGTTTTTCAACTTATTCGGATTTGTCTCCGTTAGTGTAATATCTGATGCCTTTTTCACATAAGAGCCATTGAGTTGCTCTGCTTCCTGCCCCAAAGCATAAGTTGATCCAAATCTGTTTACAGAGAAGATGATCTGCTGTTCACTGACATTTCCTGCCTTATCTGCAATCTTCGCTGTCAGTGTGTAAATATCATCTACCTCCTTCTCCTTTTCAAAATCATCAAATGTGAATACTGCACCATTGTGAATTGATTCTGACAATCCAAGAAGCTTCACAGTCTTTCTGGTCTCTCCAACCAATTCGAATGTTACCTGATCGAAATCAATATTCGTATCACTATAAGTAATGACGGGTCTAACGCTTCCTGCATTTGCAGATTGATCAGCCACACCGGAAATCATCACCTCGGGCATTGTCTGATCGACATAGAATATATGTTTCTCAAAAGCTTGAGAAGTATTTCCAGCCAAATCTACTGCAGAAATATCTAATGTATACTTTGCATCCTCAGTAAAGTGGATCGTTGCTGTATGTACATCACCATTTCCTACCCATTTGCTGACAATCGGACTCTTTACAGTTTTTCCATCATCCGTCGCACTAATATTTACTGCTATTCCTGCTTCAGAGAAATTGTGTTCTGTAATCGTAATTGTTGCTGTTCTTGCAGCTTTGTAGTAGGATCCATTCATTGCATCATTGTTGTCGTATGTCACCTTGATTGTGGGCTGAATTATATCAATCGTGAACTCATTTGTGCATGCGGAATCCCCTGAATAGTTGACCTGCTTACATGCATTTCCGGCTTGATCAGTACAGGTAATATCAAACCCGTAGTCGCCGTCCCTGTCGAAGGTAATTGTAGCCTTCCAACGATTACCGTCGCCATTTCCTCCACCACTGGATATCTGTGTCCAACCGGATATGTTCGGAATATAGCCATCGGTATTTGTTATAGTTGCTTTAACCGCATCACCGGTAAAGTTTCTCTCGGTCACCACAATCACTGCCGTCCGTGCTTTTTCGAAATATCTTCCATTTTGCAAAGAATTGTTATCATAGCTGACTTCAATTACAGGGGCAGTGATATCAATCTTAATGTTCGAATGAACGGTAGTTCTTTCATTTCCCGCATTATCCACTGCCGTTACAGATACACTGACTTGATTACTGTTGAAGGTAGTTGCATTGATTGTAATGGTTCCGGACCATGACTTTGCCAGCCCATACTCATAGACTGCTCTTTCGTCTTCACCGTCTGAAGACGTAAACAGAATACCTCCTTCCGATTTACCAATGTCAGATGCAGAAACAGAATATCTTACTTCCTTAAGTCCGGAGAAAAAACCGTCTTTCAGACCCTGTTCAAAATCAGGATCCTGAACAGCAATTCGGACATTCACATTTCCTGTATAAAATCCACCACTACCGGGATTGGATAATCCAATATCGATGCTGGGAGCGGTTGTTCCGGACGGTGCTCGATCATCTACCACAATACCTTTTGAATGAGCGTAGCTTACATTGCCTGCCTTATCTTCTGCCCTGACATATAGAATCAATCTTTCGTTAGCTTCTACCGGAATACCTGTTTCAGGCTGATATTCCACCCATCCGTCAGATATTGTTTCAATGTTCTCAATAGTACTGTCAACTTTTATGTACTGAAGATGATACTTGCCACTGATAGTATAATCGGCAGCCAATTTCAGCAAAATCTTATCACCGTAAAACAATTCAAACGCAATAACATCACTTGACTCAACAACGGATATTTCATTGCCCGCGGAATCTGCTAAATCAATCTCAATATTGGTTGGAGCACTCTTATCGATAGTAAACGCTTCAGGTGAAACAGATTCTCCATAAGATACTCCGTCATTATCATTTCCGGCCAAGTCAGAACAATAGACCTCAAAGGTATAGTGACCTTCGTTCTCAAATACCAGAGGTTTACAGGTATGAATGTCATTTCCCTTATCGATCCAGTTTTGAGGATTTTTCACCCACAAATCATACCACTCGATAATTTCTTTCTCCACTGCATGATCCAGGCTGGATTTCACAATCACAGTCATCCCGGCAGGGGTAAAATTATGTTCTGTTACAGAAATGGTTGCCACACGATCCGACCGAAACTGATTCTCATTCTGATATATTTCTTCAGATGAATCATATGTAACATTGATGCTTGGTCTTATATGATCGACTGTAAACCTGTCAGTAAAGCTTTCTGCCTCATTGCCCGAACGATCAGTATATTTCACAGTTAATTCATAGTCAGCATCATCGTGGAAAAGAATTTCAGCCTGATAAGTATCGAATATGCCTTCCTCCTCAACCTTTGTAAAGGTCAAAGTTCTGCTTTCCAACTGAACTTCCCCATTACTCAAGGTTTTTTGAATTGTGATCTTTACATCCTCGGCATAGAAATTGGCTTCTTTTATTCGAATGATTGCAGTTCTGTCATCCTTGAAATATACCTGATTTCTAGCATCCGAATTATCATACTCTACGTTTATTACAGGAGAAACAGAATCAACCACCACAACAATGGATTCATCTTTCATACTGTTGGTGTTTCCTGCCCTGTCCAAAACGCGAAATGCTACATTGCCCCTAAACTGCGCCGGAATTGAGAAGCTATGTGTTGCTGTATCAAGATAGCCGGTCAGATAAATAAGTTGTCCGGTCTTACCCCGATTGATTTCACTGGCTCCATCCTCGATCAGATAGTCATACTCAAACGAATCGACTCCGGACACAGAATCCTCAACAGAAAGGAGAACCACAGCGTTATCCTTCCAATATGCATAAGTGATACCTCCTGAGACCACTTTATTAACAGCGTTATCAAAATCATAGGATACAGCTAAATTTTGAGGGACAGTTTTATCAATAACAAACTCATCGGAGGTGATAACTGCAGAGGGGTTATCCGCCTGATCAGTACATTGTACGGAAAGAGTATAGTAGCCCTCTTCTTCAAATGCAAAACTGCAGGTGTGCGTTTTCCCATCGTGAGTCCAGTTTGCCGCATCCTTCACATAATCATCATATTCCTGTATGCCCGTCTTCTCTGCTCCAGGCTTCAAGCCTCGTTCAACCGCAACGGTCGTACCTTCAGCCACGAAATTTTCCTCAACAACTGTGATCTCTACAGTTCGTGTTTGGTTAAAGTGATCCGGATGATCAGGTAGCTGTCCGGCTGTCGGGACAAATGTGATTGTCACTTCAGGAGAAGTCGCATCAATCGCCACTCTGTTTGAAATAGTTCCTTTGTTTCCTGCACGATCAATTGCATCTACAGTAATTTTGATGTTGTTATCATTAAACAGTGTTTTCCTTACTACAATCTCGCCCGACCACTTGTATACCAGACCATTTTCATCCTGTTCTACGGTTCCCTTGTTTCCTCCCCCAAGACTAAACAATGTTTTCTTCTCAATCTGAGCTGAACTGCTCATTTTCTCAATACGGTACTCAATATTGCTCAATCCGGAATAAAAACCTTCTTCATTTTCTTCTGTTCCTAAATATAGCGGTTCAACTATCTCAATTTTTACTTTCACATCTCTGTTGAAAAAATTGAATCTGTTGGGGTTTTCCACTGTCAGAGTTACGATTGGCTCAACACGATCAGCAATCAAACCACAGGTATGCGCATACGACACATTTCCGGCTCTGTCGACAGATTTAAAATAGAAGATTCCTCTGTCATTTGGAGTCAACGTGATATTGGTTGATACATCGTCACATTCCACCCACTTTTCTGCATCATCCACATAATCAGCTGCACTGGTAACCTTCTGATAATAAAGTTTCTCTATACCGCTTTGTGAGTCAGTGGCAGCAGCCCTTATCTGAATTGCGATATTCTGAAATTGCGAGAAAACATTGCTTTTGCTTAGCAAATCTTTACCAGAAGCATCAATAACATCAAAGCTCGGACCGGTTTTATCAATCATAAATGTATTGGGAGCAACAGAGGATCCATAGTCAACCTCAGAATTGTCCCGTCCGGCTTTATCAGAGCATGCAATGTCGAAGGAGTACTCCCCTTCTTCCGCAAATGTCACATAACAGATATGCTCGTCTCCGTTATGTGTCCAATTTGCAGCTGCTTTTACATAATTTGCATAGTTCTCCAAAGAATGCGTCGCGCCATCCTTTTTCACTGTAAGAATAACTCGTTCAGGATCAAAATTCTTTTCCAGAATCAGAATTTTAGCACAGCGATCTGTTCTGAACTGATTCTGATTCTCATATTGCTCGTCCCCGGATGCATTGAACTCTACGGATATCTTCGGCACATCCGTATCAATCACAAACTCAAAAGGAGCGATAGAGTTACCCGCTGAGACAACCCCTCGGGTACCTGCACAGTTTCGATAGTTAATCTTCCACTGATATTTCCCTTCACCGGAAAAAGTCACCTTTCCGATATGCGTAGTTCTCGTGCATCCTTCCTCGCATTCCCACTCAATATGTGCTCCCTGAGGCAGGCCCGATACCATACTTTCAAAAGAGTTTCCCCTATGGAAAGTGGCTGCTCGTTCTGTAACAGTAATCGTTGCAACACGATCTTCCGTAAAGTAAATTCCATCTGCCCTAGAAGAGGGCTCGCCAGTCATGGATATAGTAATTTGAGGCACATCTGTACTAATACCAAAGCTGATACTGTCTTGAGTCTCATTCCCCGCCAGATCTATTACACGTACCTTTACCACAACCGTATCCTTATTCCGCTCCTTGGATACGGTGAATTCTGTTGAAACACTGCTGTTACCAATCTGTGTATTGATGTCAATTGCTTTCCAAGCTTCTCCATCAATTGAGTATTCAATACTTCCAATACCTGAGTAATCGCCACTATCCGTTGCTTCTACCCGGATTGTCACATCCTTGTTGTAAAAATTGCTGTTATTTACTGATTTTATCGCCAGCTTAAGATCTGGTCGCTGCTTATCGAAAACAATTTTTCGAAGCTCATTTGTCGTCAGTGCATGAAGATGCCATTCTCTCCACAATTCATTATCTGCCTTGTAATATAGTTCAACCTTGCTCAGTACCGTATTTTCATTTATTGTTACCTGTTTCGTATTCTCATTTCCGCCAACGATGCTTCCTGTTCCGTCGTACACACGGATACCACTCCTATCTGTGCTGATGGTCACCGTGGAATCATTCGCATAAACATAGGTACCCTGTGACTGCCTGATTGGAGAAGGAGAGACGCTGATTTCGTTGAAAGATGCCTGGGATATTTTCATGAAACCTGCAGTAAGTACAGTATCGCCAGCAATACTCTTTAAGAGAACATACCGCTTACCTGTCTCTGAATCCCACCTGCCGGCTTCCGCAGGAAAACCAAGCCACTGTACTGTGTAACCCTCATTCGGGATCAAGAAAACCTTAATACTTTCACCATGCTCTACTTCCGTCTTTTCAACCTGAATCGCTCCGTTTTCACAGGGTTGCGTAGTAACGGTGTACTTCTTTAATGCAAACTCCACATAAACGGAAACATCCTGCCCCTGAGCCTTAATGTCTTTCTGATAATAGGCATTGTTCTGTTGACTGAAAGCAGAATCCGGTTCGCCGTTAATCAGTACCTTACTGATCAGGTAGTTTGTATTGGGTATCGCCTCAACCAAAACGCTATCACCATTTTTTACGGTAATGATTCCATTTTCAGCGGGAGTGGAAGTACGAATCTCTCCTGTTCCATTTCCGGAAACAGTAATCTTATAATATTTTCCGGTCTCAATAGCAACGTTAGTTTTCCGGGTTACTCGAATGGTCTTCTTGTATCTTGTATCTGAGACACTATCGCTGCTTCCGTTCACGCTGGCACGCTCAATATAGTACCCTTCGTCAGGAATTACCTCAACGGATACTCTTGTGCCAACAGCAACACTAATGCTATTGCTGATTTCGCCGTTAAGTCTGACTGTACAACCCTCCGTAGCGGTAACAGTCAAAGTAACATTTGAGATTGGATCTTCATCATCTCCGGATTCTGATGATTCCTCTTCCTCTGAGGACTCACTTGCCTCTGAGGATTCACCTGACTCTGAGGACTCACCTGCCTCTGAGGATTCACTTGCCTCTGAGGACTCACTTGCCTCTGAGGACTCACTTGCCTCTGAGGACTCACTTGCCTCTGAGGATTCACTTGCCTCTGAGGATTCACTTGCCTCTAAGGATTCATTTGCCTCTGAGGACTCACTTGCCTCTGAGGATTCACTTGCCTCTGAGGAACTCTCGATGGACTCAGATTCGATCTTCTCCTCCAAATCATCAGCCGCAAACGCTCCGTTTTGTTCAGCGCCATTGAATGCATGTATAGGAGTGGGTGCGGTTCCAACAGTCAAACACAGCACAATTGAAAACGCAAGAGTTTTTCTCAAAGAACGCTTTACCGAATAGCTCATTTTTGTAACACATCCTTTCTTTCGTATCACTCTATCAGTTCGTCGCTGCCCAAATAACCAAGTTCATATTCCAAGGCAAATACGACTGAAGTCTGATGGTTCATCATAGGCTCAATGGTTCCCTCACCCTGATATGGAGATTCTTGGCCGTTCAGTTCTGTTGTATCCCCAAATCCCTGCAACAGAGTTGTTTCACCCTGTTCGGAAAGCACCGTTGTCTCCCCTTGTCCCTGTAGGATCGTAGTCTCTTCCCCGTTTGGTTGAAGCAAGCGTGCAGTGGATATTTTTTCTGTTCCGACGCTCCCGTCAAAAATCGTTTCCTGCTTGTATAGCGATCCTGTTGCTGAGATTCTGTCTGTTATCTGCCCCCTCTCCATATTTACGGGGCTTGGCTTGTGGGCTTTATTCCCATCCCGCTCGTTCTGCTGACGGATCTGCTCAATCGCCTTTTTGGCATTTCTTCCGGTCAAATCTCCGATGATTCGAGGAACATCCAACAGGAAAAACAACGCAATCGCCAAAACGAAGAACACGCTGGCAGCAATAAATACAACAAGGGACATCGTCTGTAATAATTCTACACTCATCAATCTACTCCCCCTTACCTGTACCATATGCGGTTTCGATTGCAACCTTTGTATCTTGCATATGCTGCTCTATTTTCGTCTTTTTGACTGTCCGTACATCAGTCTTATCATCTTTCGGAACCTCTATTTTCGATAGTGCTACCGAAGCATTTCCATAAAGTCCCGTCAATTCGTCCACAGATACTCCATCCAGTTTGAATTTGGTAGCATATTGTTGCGCTGCACTTCTCACCAATTCCACCAACTCCAACCGAACGATCTCACCCTCGTTCTCATCAAAGGCAACCTCGTCCATCAATCCCTTCAGATTATCAAATAACTCTCTGTAAGTTCCTTTATCATTTGCCTCAGCAATGTTTGCCTGAATATCCCGATAAAATTTACCGACATTCAGGTATACCTTTGCCATTCGATAATTCTCATACGATTCCGTTGCATTTGACACAACTGTCTGAAACCAGTCGATGGAATGATTTGTTCTGGATAAAGCGCTACCGCTATTTTCCTCGTAATAGTACCAAAACAGTTTTCCAGTCTCAAAGCATATCTCCGTATAGCCCTCCGGATCCTTCATCAGTTCTGCTCTGTTAGC
>JAEDDX010000078.1 GCA_016293615.1 Acetatifactor sp. | reverse complement strand
AAAACGGAGAACCACACCGGTTCTCCGCCTAATCACACAGTTGTAAAATTATGCGTTCAGGGTATCCTTAAGTGCCTTGCCGGCCTTGAACTTAGGAGCCTTGGAAGCTTCAATCTTCATGGTCTCGCCGGTCTTGGGATTTCTGCCCTCTCTGGCCTCTCTGGTGGATACTTCGAAAGTACCGAAACCAACAAGCTGAACCTTTCCGTCGTTCTTCAATTCTGCAGTTACAACATCAGTGAAAGCCTTCAGAACCTTCTCTGCGTCCTTCTTAGTTACTTCAGCCTGCTCAGCGATAGCTGCGATCAATTCTGTCTTGTTCATATTGAACTCCTCCTATATGAGTTTTCTGTTTTTAGTATTTTCAATAGATGCTTCTCATGAAACGTCTATTATTATATATACTTGCTTTTACACTGTTTGTCAAGGTAAAATCCCGCAAATATCGCAAATACGAATGTTTCCGGACTTAAGGGTTGCGGAAGACACAGTCCAGAAACTCCTGCTTGGCTTTCTCCTGCGCTATCAGTTTATCCAGTTTTTCCTGATTCTTTCCGGGGATCCATGCTTTTTTCGAGTTGTAGTAAAAATTGGCAATCTTCCAGAATTTCTCCGGATAGGAGAGACGGTAGCACAGATCGATCCTGCTTTGTGCACTTAAGGGCCTCTCCTTCTCGTATGCGCCCAGAAGCTCCCTTCCCAGCGAGACGGACCAGTTTGCCTTCTCCATCAGTTTTCTGAGAAACAGGCACAGGTCCCTCACAGGGTCATCCGGCTGGCAGTGGTCGAAGCCAACGAGAAACCATCCGCCGCCTGTCATGAGAATGTTGTGATACTGAAAATCTCCATGGCAGAAGGCAATCATCTCCGTCTCTGTCCCGGCGCAGGTTCTCTTTTCAAATACTTCACTGTACTTTCCCCACTCCCCGGCGACCTCGAGCCCCTGCTGAAGAAAGTAGTCACACTCATTCAGGAGATTTCTTTCAAAGGTCTGCTTCTGCCCCTTTTGCCTGAGGTATTTTCGAAGCTTCTTCAGCTCCCTGTTGTGTTTGTCATACTCCTTTGCCGGAGAAAAGCGCACCGGTATCCCCGGCGTATCCGCAGGCAGCTGCATACACCTGTGAAGCTTTGCCAGAAGTCTGACCGCCTCCGTGCACTCCGCCTTGTCATACACGGCGCACTCCCTGCCTTCCCTCCGGGTCTTCAGAATATATCGGACGCCGTCCGCATCCGTCACCAGAAGCTCTCCCTCCCTGCTCGGAATGATCTCCTCCGTCCGCACCGGACAGGTGCCGGCCAGATGATGAAGCAGGGCGTCCTGGAGCCTGACCTGCTCTGCGCTCTCCCTGTATTCCTGAAATACCAGACAACCTTTATCCGTATCACACAAAAAGGCACTTCTCCCCTTTCTGGTTCGAAGTACCTCTATCTCATACTGTTCCAAAAGCTCCACGGCTCTGTCATTCATTGCTTGCCCTCCCGATAGATATTCACCCATACCCTGACCCGCTTTGGTCAGGCTTACTCTATCTTATGAGGGGGGACTCTAAAGTATGTGATGTCGGGAGCAAAAGTCCTTAGCCATCCTGAGCAATATTTCCCGCTCGTTTAAGGAGGGGTCGTCCAGCACCTGCCGCAGCAGAAACTGCAGTACTTCTCCCAGCTCCTTTCCGGGCTTCATGCCTGCCCCGATCAGATCCTTGCCCGTAACTGCGAGCTGCTTGAGGCTGACGCACTGATTTTCCCTGCAGATCTGCTCATACAGCTCCTCCCACCGGTGCAGTCGCTCCAGCTTTTCCTGCCTCCGGTAATCGCTCTGCGCAAGTATATCCGCACGCTTCACCGCAAACAGGGCGGGGCAGTACTCCGCGCCGATTTTGTTCATAAACCTTCTCGCACTTTGGAGTGTCGGCTCCTCCTTCACTCCGGTGTCATGGTCATGGTATTTCACAAGCGTACAAACCGTCTGGATGGTGTGGTTATCGAATTTCAGCCTGCGAAGAATTTTCTCCGCCATCCGCCTTCCGACCTCCGCATGTCCGTAGAAGTGGCTGATTCCCTTCTTATCCACCGTCAGCGTCCCGGGCTTTGCAATGTCGTGCAGCAGCATGGTCAGACGCAAGACCTTATCCGGACCAACCTCAAGACAGGAGTGCAGGATATGCTCTCCGACACTGTACCTGTGGTGCGGATTGTGCTGCCCGGTCTCCATGCAGGCGTCAAACTCCGGCAAAAAGACCTTTGTAACACCAAGCGCGTATGCCTCCCGCAGATAATCCGGATGGTCGGAAACCATCATTTTGACAAGCTCCACCTGTATTCTCTCTGCGCTGATTCGCGACAGCGTCGGCGCCATCAGCCGAATCGCGGCACGGGTCTTTTCCTCGATGCTATATCCCAGCTGTGCGGAAAAGCGGATCGCGCGCAGCATGCGCAGGGCGTCCTCCGCAAAGCGCTCTTCGGCGTTGCCCACACAGCGAATGATTCCCTCCTGCAGGTCCCGCATACCGCCGAACAGATCCACGAGTCCGATCTCCTCGTTATAGGCCATGGCATTGATGGTGAAATCCCTGCGCTTTAAGTCCTCCTCCAGGTTCGGCGTAAAAATAACCTCCCTGGGGTGGCGGCTGTCCTCGTATTCTCCGTCGATACGGTATGTTGTTACCTCAAATCCTTCCTTATCCTGCATCACGGTAACCGTTCCGTGCTGAAGTCCCGTATCCAGGGTACGGGGAAAGAGCGCCTTCACCTGCTGGGGAGTCGCTGAGGTCGTGATGTCCCAATCCTGCGGCGTTCTGCCCAAAATAGAATCTCTGACGCAGCCGCCGACCACATAAGCTTCATAGCCCGCTGCCATGATGGTATTTACGATAAACCTTGCCTTCCGGGGCACTTCGATCCTGACATCCTTCATCCGGCTTCCCTCTCAAAAATATTTCTCAATCACCTGTACCAGTCCGTCTTCATCATTGGTTGCCGTAATCACATCCGCAACCTCCTTGACCGCCGCCTGCGCATTGCCCATCGCCACACCGACGCCGGCATATTTTATCATCGGGATATCATTGAACCCGTCGCCGCAGCAGACGGTATTCTTCACAGTCACGCCCATCACAGGCAGCACCTGCTCCAGGGATGCGGCCTTGTCCACATTCTGCGGCATGATCTCGATAAAGAAGGGCTCCGAGCGGTAGATGCTAGCCATACTGTCGTATTTTTCCTGCAATTGCTTCTCAAGCGCCGGTGCAATCGCGGGGTCGGCAGTCATCAAGCACTTGTTGATGTCAAAGTCCACGAAGGAGACAAACTCCTTCTCCACTCTGATCGGCAGTCCGTTGATGCGCGCCTCCAGTTCCACATACGGATCCGGCTCAAAGGCGCTGATGACATCTCTTCCAAGATAAGTGATCAGTCCGCAGCCGTTCTGCTTCGCAAACTGGTACAGTCCGGGCAGCAGAGACAGCGGCAGGATCCTCTGATACAGGATATCCCCCGTTTTGCAGTCCACGATGCGTGCCCCGTTGAAGGAAAGCAGGTAGCCGCCGTAGGCTGCAAGCTCCAGCTCGCTCTCGTATCTGCGCATACCGGGAGTCGGCCGGCCCGAGGCCAGGATCACCTTATGCCCCTTCTTCATCGTCTCCCGTATCGCCGCCTTCGTGGCGGGCGTAACTTCCTTTTTGGAATTGGTCAAAGTACCGTCTATATCCAGTACCAATGCTTTTGTCTCCATATGATATCCTCTCCGTGGGTTTTCTTTGCCTGCCAAAGCCGCGCAGGTACTGCCTCTGCCTGCAGTGCAATGTCATAGACTTATTTTGTACTGACGCCTTGCGATAACAACAAACGGCGGTGAGCAAGTCCCACCGCCGTCCTGTCATTAAACTTATTCTGCAGAACTCTCTTCGGACTCTGCAGCAGCACTTTCGGAAGCCTCCTTCGCTGCGGATTCAGATGCCTGAATCTCCAGATACTTGAGATTTCCCTTGGAATCGCTCACTTCGTAAGCCTTGCTGATTTCGCTCAGGTACTCGGTAAGAGCCTCGGACTGCAGGGTATCTCTGATGGAAATCTTCCACTCGGGATCTCCTTCTCCGACAAAGTAGACCACATAGCTCATCTCATCCTCTTCCGTGGCCGGAGGAATGACGGTGGTATCGCCTGCCTTGCGTCCCTCCTCAAACAGCCAGGTATCCATACCTGTGGGAACGCCGCTGGCAAGAAGGCCTTCATATAAGCCGCCCTCCACACTTGTGACTGCGGAATCATTGTATTTATCGGCGATTTCGGCAAAGGTTGCCTCGGTCGCTTCCCCGCTCTTCCACTCGTCAAGGATCGCCTGCGCATTGCCGTCTGCGGTCAGCACGATTCTGGCGTCCCTGGTCGTGGTCTCGTCGCGGTAACGCTTCACGAATTTTACCACATAATAGCATCTGCCGGTGGTATTCTCCAGACAGGCGGTGTCTCCGGCCTTTCTGTCGCCGTCGAAAGCCCAGTCGCGCACGACGGTAATCATGGAGGAATACTTCATGTTCTCCTTCAGCTCGCCCTCGGTATCGATCTTCTCAAGCACGGTCTGTGCCTCGTAAAAAGCATCCTCCATCGCCTTGTCGATCTCAGCCTGGGAAGGGGTATAAGTCTCGTCCTCTCCGGTCTCGCTTCCCTCCTCCACGGGGTCCGCAAGCTCGGTGGGCTCGGTGGGAAGAACTGCGGAAACGGTGCTTAAGATATAGTCGACGGAATCATATTGGTCCGGATTCTTATCATAGTAGGTGTTGATCTCTTCCTCGGTGGGAAGCTTCTCCTCCGCAACCTTCTGATAAAAGGCGGAAACGAAAAGATCATCCTTCACATAATCACGGATTCGGTCGATGGTAGCAAGCTCGCCGTAGCACTGACGCACGAACTCCTTCTCGGTAATGCCTGCTTCCTTCGCACCTTCCTTCACGGAATCCAGGAACTTCTGATAGTCGTCAGCGGTGTCATAGGTAAAGCCTGCCTCGCCTGCCTGGTCGCGGAGCGCCTTATTCTTAGCGATGCTCTCCACCGTCAGCTGTTCAAAATAATCCTGCCAGGTCAGGGTATCGGAGTACATCTGTCCGGAAATGTCTCCGGAGAGATCCAGGCCGAACATACTCAGATAATAGCCGTTCTGTGAAATGTAGTTGTTCTTGGTCAGGTTGTACTGATAATCAAACTCTACCTTATTCACGCTCTCATTGCCGACCTTGATATAGGTGCCGTTTAAGGTCAGGTAGGTGCGGATCGGGAAAGAAGCAACCAGGCAGAACACTGCAGCCACGATCACGACGCCGGTGATATTGCCGATGAGCTTCTCGCGCTTTGCTCTCTTCTTCTCCTCTTCCCTTCTTTGCATTTTCAGATCGTATTTTGTCAAAACCTTCTCAGGCTTCTCCGTTACATTTTGTTCCTTCTTGGACATTTTATTCATGTCTCCTTCCTGTCTGTCTCCGCAAAAGCGAAAACTTACGCTCGTGCCACAAAATTATACTTCACGGACTGCGGTGCGTGCAAGACTTTTCACAGTTTTTTCACTGTTTTTCCAGTCTGTCCACAATATTTTTCAGGCATCCGGGCTCAAACGGGCTGTCGAGTCCGACTTCCGCCAGCATATTGGTGAAGAAATCGGAGGCCGAGAGCTTACAAAGCTTCAGATAGCTCTCCCACGCCGACGCAAAATCCTCATCCATCTTCGCCTTGTACTGCAGGGCGCAGGTCTGTGCCAGACAGTAGTCAATATAATAGAAGGGTGAGCAGTAAATATGGCTCTGCTTCTGCCAGAAGCCACCCTTGCCGAAGAATGCATCCCCGTCATAATCCATGTGAGGTCTGTAGATCTTCTCCAGCGAAAGCCATGCGGCATGTCTCTCATCGGGCGTCATCCCGGGATTCTCATATACGATGTGCTGGAACTCATCCACCATACATCCGTAGGGGATGAAGGTAACCGCATCCTCCAGATGCATGTCGCAGTAATCCTTCGCCCTGTCGCCGAAGAAGAGAGGAATCCACCTGTGTGCAAAGAACTCCATGGACATCGAGTGAACCTCCGCGGTCTCCATGCCGATCTCCGCATGCTCCCGGATCGGGTCCTTTCCTGCGATATAGCCCTGAAATGCATGTCCGCACTCGTGTGTGATGACATCCACATCCCCGCTGGTTCCGTTAAAGTTGGCAAAGACAAAGGGAGAGTTGTAGACGGGCATGTAGGTCATATAACCGCCTGCTCTCTTGGTCTTTCTGCCCAGCACGTCAAAGAGCTCGTTCTCCATCATGAAATTGTAGAACTCGGCCGTTTCGCCGGAGAGCTCGCCATACATCGTTCTGCCGGCTTCAAGGATCTCCTCCGGAGTGCCGAAGGGAGCGGGATTTCCGTCGGTAAAGTAAACGGCGCTGTCATAGCACTGAAGCTTCTCCAGACCCAGCCGCTGTCTTCTGCGCTCGTGAAGGGCTTCCGCAAAAGGCACCAGATACTCTTTCACCTGGCTGCGGAATGCTTCCACATCCTGTTTGTCATAGCAGTTTCTGCCCATGCGGTAGTAGCCGAGCTCCACATAGTTCTGATATCCCATCGCCTGCGCCTGCGCGGTACGGTTTTTCACCAGCTTGTCATAGATTTCGTCAAGCTTGTCCGCATTTGCCTCGAAAAAGCCGCTGTACGCCTTCCATGCAGCAATTCTGACACTTCTGTCACCATTTATCAGATAGGGTCTCATCAGGGAAAGATTCAGCTCTTCTCCCTGAAACGGAATCTTCGCGCCCGCAATCAGTTTATTATACTCCGTCGTGAGCGCATTCTCCTCCTGCATCAGAGGAATGAGCTTCTCATCCATGGCCTTCTGCGCGATCTCCATGTTCCTGAAGGCGACGGGACCGATTTTTTCCTCCAGATAGGCTCTGTAAGGGGAGCAAAACAGTGTCTTTCTGTACTCCAGCACCAGGTTCTGATAGCCCGGAATCTGCTCGTTGTAGTACTCGGTCTCCTTCTCATAAAAGGCATCGCTCGTATCAATGTCAAAACGGATATTCGCAATGGTGTAGAGAGTGCTCACCCAATCGTCCAGCTTGTAGAACTTCTGATGTATGGCAAACTGCTCCTCGCCGCTCTTCGCCGCTTTGGATGCCTCGGTCAGCTCCTTTAACTGCTTCGCAACCTCCTCAAAATCTACTCTTTCGTAGGGCATGTCCTTAAACTTCATATCCTTATATCCTTTCAGGTTATTCTGCCACCAGTTTACTCCTTTTTTATGTCCCTGTAAACAGGAAAAACCCTTGCTATCAACGCTTTAGCGTGCTAAAATAGGAATGATTTTATTTTTTTGAGAGGGAGAGACCAATGATAAACGAACTTACCAAACGATCCAAGAAAAAAGCGCTGCCGCTTTCCGTACTGCTGATTGTCCTGGGCATCATTTTCGCTGCCGCATTCGGATTCCAGCTGATCGCCAACACCAATACCGTGATTTTCGACCAGCTGACCCCGTATGAGATCAGTGACCAGAGGGTAGAAGTCAATCTGACTGCAAGCTTCGGCTGCTTCCTGGAGCAGTACACGGAGAATTCTACCACGAAAAAGCAGACGACCGATTATCTGTACTATGTCATCTACACCGGCGATGATTTCGCCACCGACTTCCGCTACATGGCGATTCGTGTCCCCGTCAAATTTGAGGCACAGATGGAGAAGCTCACGGAAGAGACCTATTCGGAAGATGCTGCGGAGGCTCTGCATTTCGTCGGCGACATCCGCAGACTTTCAGCCGAGGAGCAGAAATACTTCCGGGAGTTCTTCCTGGATTCCGACTGGACCTCCGCAGAGTACGACGAAGGCACCATTCCCTATGTCATCGAGGCCAACGCAACGAACAATGTCGGGGGCACCGTTCCCTTCCTTTTGCTGATCCTTGTGAGTATCGCAGCCGTCATCTGGGGTGTGCTTCGTATCGTGAAGGCTTCCAAGGGCGGATATCTGAAGAAGTTCAGGGCAGATTATGAGAGCGCCGGTTACACGGAATCTTCTGTGGATTCCGACTACCAGCACGGTATCCTGCTTGACAAAAAGGATCCCCTGCGCTTCGGCAGAATCTTCACCTATGATATAAGCGGTGTAGCACCCAGAGCAATTGC
The DNA here is from genome assembly GCA_016293615.1 of Acetatifactor sp. GTDB lineage: Bacteria > Bacillota > Clostridia > Lachnospirales > Lachnospiraceae > Acetatifactor. Next base: position 2,382 of record JAEDDX010000078.1, on the reverse strand, counting down.
AAATGATAAGATCAGCTGGGTTTACCAGAAGACCACAACCCACCGCACGAACGGTATCAAGACCGGTACGACCTACAGCCTGGTGATCAGCGCGGAAGGTCTCGGCAAACAGTTTGAGATTGCAACCAAGAACGAGGCTGCCTGCCAGAAGCTGCTGAACGCCTTCTCCGAACTGATGCCCTGGGTAGTCGCAGGCTATAACGATGAGATTGCAAAGCTTTTCACGAAGCAGCACAACGATTTCCTGGACATCCGCTACAATAAGGTCGTTCACGAAGTAAACGAAGAAGCCTTCGCCCGTTACACCACTGCATACCGCAGCATATAAATTGCCCGCTGCTGATTCTTTTAACACAATCCCGAACAGGATTCCGGGTTCACGCCTAAGGCCCGTATGTCTGATTGCATACGCGTAAGTGCGACGAAATGCGCCCCTACGCCTAAGGCCTGTATGTCTGATTACAGACACGCTCTCGCTTGGAGTTCGTCGTAGCGGTACATAAGGTCCTAAAGTACAGGACCTAAGTACCGACGACTCACTACAGTCTGCAACAGACATACAGGTCTTGGCGGGGGCGCATTTCTGTTCACTGAGTGATGCGTCTCCAATGGCTCCTCCCTTCTTACAAAAAGAAACCCACTCCCTACAATTTGCAGAGAATGGGCAACAACGATTATCTCATATAGGAAACTACTTCCCCTCATCCAAATACAGCTGCACTCTGTTCTGAATCAGTTTTGCAGCATCCTGTGCCGTGATCTTGCCCTCAAAATATTGAATCACTTCCTCTTGGACAATATCCTCGAGCATAGTAGAATAAGCATACAATTTTGAATGCTCCAATATTTCCCAGAACAGGGCTTCTTCTTCATCTGATAAAATTCGTTTTTCATACAGGGGGGTTCCATTGAAATCCGTCGGTATAGAATCAATCAGTTTTTCTTTCTTTGCAATCTCCCAACTATCCTTCAGCACATCCGCTCTGACCGGAAACTCCCCATCCACTTCTTTCACCATTTTCTCTTGTTGCTCTTTCGAAAGCAGGAAATTGAAAAAATCATATACACCATCTTTATGTTCTGATTTCTCATTTACATAAAAAGTTCGAACAAGAAGATAGTTCGTCCCGCCATCCTTGGTGGGATACCCATAGTAATCTCCATTTTTCATCTTACCGGTAAAATCATGTGCATACAGGGAAAGAAAATTTTGTATTGCCCCTGCGTGAAACAAAACGTCTGACTCTTCTGTTTGTTTCGTGTAATCCAAATGCTCATTAATAAAATCAAGTAAACGGATGAATTCCGGAGAATTGAAATTACATTCCCTAGTCGCCAGGTTGACAAATTCATCATATTGTCCGTTTCCCCCGCCAAATATGGATAATGCTGCCATTCCGGTATCTTTATCTGTCCACCCAAATGGTTTATGACATAAATACTCCGCACCGCTTGCGTTCGCCAGACGAAAAGCGGCGCCATAGTTCCACTCCTTCTGCTCACAGGGTATCTTCTGATTTGTGTACATCGTATCAATTGTAAATGACACCGGAACAGCATATATTCCCTTTTCGGTGCGGTGAAGTTCAATCAGTCGGCTCAGGATCTCCGATTTCCCACTCAAATACTCAGTCATCTCTGCAAAACAGCCCTTTTTAATACACGGTGTTGCATCCAAATTCGTGAATGCATATGTTTCATAGATATCCGCACCTTTGCCTGTACTCAATTCAATTGACGTTCTCTCCCGAAAAACAGAAATATCGTCCTTGAGATCGCACACATCGATAATGATTTCGAAATCTTCGCTCTGCTGGTTATATTCTGATATTTGTTTGAGAAGCCACTGGCTGGCTGTACCTATCCGAAAGACTACACTTTCCTTACCTGTTGTTCCGACTACTGTTTCCGATACGGTACCATTCTCCATCCCAATAGAACCTGGTGAGAAAGAAGAACATGCTGTTAAGATGATTACACACAAATTCAACATAAAGAATGCACATGTTTTTTTCATTGCAATATGTCCTTATGGATGATCATATTCGTGCTGAAGTGGTCCATTCACATAAATTGTGTCGACATATTCTCGGCACTGCGAACAGTAACGATGTTGCTTATATCGATAAAAATACATATCACAAGAGGATAGTATCCCCGCAACATAAACCGGATGATTTCCCGCTGAAATACAATTTGATACGATACTAGAACCCACATACAATGTAGGATTCTCACCACCATGCGTACACTTTCCTGCTTGGGCAGTCAAGATGCTTCCCATCACTAAAAACATTGCCAAAGCAGCAACTAATATTCTCTTCATATTATTCTCCTCGTATTATATAGTAGTAGTTTTTAGAGACCCTCTCCAAGGTCTTA
>JAEDDX010000077.1 GCA_016293615.1 Acetatifactor sp. | reverse complement strand
GAAAAGTACGAAAAATGCCCAGCGAGTACAGCACGATTGGGCATATATCACGAAAAGCAAGAAAAATGCCCAGCGAGTACGGCTCGTCTGGGCATATATCATGAAAAGTACGAAAAATGCCCAGCGAGTACGGCGTGATTGGGCATATATCACGAAAAGCAAGAAAAATGCCCAGCGAGTACGGCGCGCCTGGGCTAATATCAAGATTGTGATATCGGATGGGGGCATTTGCGGTTCTGTTTGGCGTATGCATTGCAGGACCGTTTGCACATCCATATCTCTATTGAAATGTTCGTTAATGAATTTGATGAATATATGCACCGGTATCATGAAGGGTGAATCAAAATGTCCGCATTTCCCCCATTTGTAAGGTGCAGTGGAATTTACCTCTGCACCGCAAGTTAGAATTTCAAACGGGCCCTGTCTTTTTTGCATAGATACAGATTGACATTGCCATCGAAAAAAAGTATCATATATTAGATAAAATGGGAAGGAATGTGAGAACATGGCACTTAGTAAGAAGCCTGTTACAGGCATGAAAGATATTTTGCCGGAAGAGATGCAGATTCGCGACTATGTGATCGGCGTCATCAAAGAGACTTACGGCAAGTTCGGATTTACTTCCATTGAGACTCCCTGTATGGAGAACATCTCGAATCTGACCAATAAACAGGGCGGTGACAATGAGAAACTGATTTTCAAGGTATTGAAAAGAGGCGAGAAGCTGAATGTGGCTGACGCAACCTGCGAAGAAGATGTGGTTGACTTTGGTATGCGTTACGATCTGACTGTTCCGCTGGTTCGCTATTATTCCAACAATTCCGCGAATCTGCCTTCGCCCTTTAAGGCGCTGCAGATGGGCAGCGTTTGGCGTGCGGACAGACCCCAGAGAGGGCGTTATCGTCAGTTTACGCAGTGCGATATCGACATCCTGGGCGAGCCTTCCAACCTGGCTGAGATCGAGTTGATTCTTGCGACCACAACAACGCTGGGCAGACTCGGATTTAAGGGCTTTGAGATCCGCATCAACGACAGACAGATCCTCAAGGCAATGGCAGCCTACAGCGGATTCCCTGAGGAGTCCTATGACAGTGTCTTCATCACCCTGGACAAGATGGACAAGATCGGTCTGGAGGGCGTGGAGGCAGAGCTTTTGGAGAAGGGCTTTGCAAAGGATAGCGTTGAAAAATATCTGGCGCTTTATAAGAATCTCGAGGCGCAGGAGAACGGGGTCGCTTATCTGGCAGACACCCTGAAGGATGTACTCGAGCCTTCTGTCGCGCAGGGACTGCAGGAGATCATTGACAGTGTCAGTGCAACCAAGTCCTCTGACTTTAAGATGGTGTTTGACGCGACCTTAGTGCGCGGCATGAGTTATTATACCGGCACCATTTTCGAGATTGCAATTCCCGAGTTTGGCGGCAGCTGCGGCGGTGGCGGCCGTTACGACAAGATGGTTGGCAAGTTCACCGGACAGGATGTTCCTGCCTGCGGCTTCTCCATCGGTTTCGAGAGAATCATTCTGCTTCTCATGGAGAGCGGGTTCAAGGTGCCCGGCAAGCCGAAGAAGGTTGCCTACCTCATCGAGAAGGGCGTCGGCGGCGAGAAGCTCTGCAGCGTCATCGCACAGGCTCAGGCGGCAAGAAGCGACGGGACACAGGTGCTTGTGGCCCGCATGAATAAGAACAAGAAATTCCAGAAGGAGCAGCTTACGAAGGAAGGCTACGAAGAATTCGTGGAGTTTTATAAGGATTAATGAGATACCTGTAGGTCGCAGGGACAAGGAAAGGTACGGTTATAAAAATGGTTCAATCCAGAACACACAATTGTAATGAGCTGCGTCTTGGCAACGCAGGCGAAAAGGTTACCATCGTAGGTTGGTATGAGAACATGAGAAAGGTCAGCAGGAATCTCGGCTTTGTGATTCTGCGTGACTTCTACGGCACGACCCAGGTGGTTGTTGAGACAGAGGAAATGATGGAGATCATCGACAGCGTGAACAAGGAGTCCACCATCTCTGTCACCGGTACCGTCAGAGAGCGTTCCAACAAGAACATGGAGCTGCCCACCGGTGAGATCGAAGTTGTACCCGAGAAGATTGAGATTCTCGGAAAATGTATCTATAATGCCCTTCCTTTTGAAATCAACAAATCAAAGGAAGCAGACGAGAACTTCCGCTTGAAGTATCGTTACCTGGATCTGCGCAATCCGGATATGAAGAAGAATATCGTCATGAGAAGCAAAATCGTTGCGGAGCTTCGCCAGAGGATGAACGCCCTGAACTTTATGGAGATTTCCACACCGATTCTGACCTGTTCTTCTCCCGAAGGCGCGAGAGATTATCTGGTACCCGCCAGAAATCATCCCGGCAAGTTCTATGCACTTCCGCAGGCGCCCCAGCAGTTTAAGCAGATTCTGATGGCTTCCGGTTTTGACCGTTATTTCCAGATCGCACCCTGTTTCAGAGACGAGGATGCGAGAGCTGACCGTTCTCCCGGAGAGTTCTATCAGCTGGATATGGAGATGGCGTTCGCTTCCCAGGAGGATGTATTCTCCGTGGTGGAGGAAGTGCTTCCTCCCGTATTTGAAAAGTACGGTATTTACAAGACCGCTTCCAAGGCACCATTTGTCCGCATTCCTTATCTTGAGGCGATGGACAAGTATGGTTCCGACAAGCCGGACCTTCGTATCGATCTCGTGCTGAGCGATGCAACGCAGGTGATGGAAGGCTGTGGCTTCGGTCCTTTCGAGGGACAGACTGTTAAGGCTGTTGTAGTAGACGGTTTCACCGCAACCCGTAAGCAGATCGATGCAATCTGCGCAGAGGTTGAGGTTCAGACCGCGAAGAAGGCATATTGGTTCAGACTGGACGAAAACGGTGAGCTGGTCGGCGGCATCTCCAAGTTCCTGCAGGATCGCAAGGATGCTGTCATCGAGGCTCTCGGCCTGACAAAGGGCTGCTTTGTCGGCCTGACCGCCGGAAAGAAGCTTGAGGCCCAGAAGACGGCGGGCGTGCTCCGTAAACTGCTCGGTGCAGCCGATGAGAAGCACATGAAGAAGGACTGCTACGAGTTCTGCTGGATCGTTGACTTCCCGATGTATGAGATCGGAGAGGAGTCCGGAGCGCTTGAGTTCTGCCACAATCCGTTCTCCATGCCGCAGGGCGGGATGGAAGCGTTAAGCACCATGGAGCCTCTCGACATTCTTGCGTACCAGTATGACCTGGTATGTAACGGCGTTGAGCTTTCCTCCGGTGCAGTGCGTAACCATGATCCAGAGATCATGATCAAGGCATTTGAACTGGTAGGTCTCGGCGAGGAGGATGTGAAGGCGAAATTCCCCGCAATGTACAATGCATTCTGCTACGGTGCACCGCCTCATGCAGGTATCGCACCCGGCGTAGACCGTATGATTATGCTCATCTGCGGCGAGGAAAGCATTCGTGAGATCATTCCTTTCCCGATGAACAAGAATGCAATGGATATCATGATGGGAGCGCCCGGAACGGTAGAAGACAAGCAGCTTGCCGAACTGCACATTGCCGTCACCGCAAACGAGGATAAATAAGTTCCGTGCCCGAAGAAGGGCAGAACATTCAGAAAAAGAGGCTGCCCTGCAGGTTGCGGGACAGCCTTCCTCACGAAAAAGGTCAGGATGAAAAAAGGCAGGATAGAAAAGGATAAGATAGATGCAAAGAAAAGTATATCTGCTCAACTGTACGGGAATCAAAGCGTTCTGTGAGCAGGAAGGCCGGATGGAAGAGCTTTTTTTGAAGGTAGATGACGCAAGACGAAAAAAAGCGGAAAAAATCCGTGATTTCGGAACTGCCTGCATGAGCCTGGCTGCGGGACTTCTCCTGCAGAAGGTGCTTGAGGAGTACCATGCCGGACTTGCCCCGGAAGGAGAATGGGCGGGAGATTTCCCTGCGCTTTTTGCTGAAATCACAGAGCCGATTCAGGTGAAATATCGAACCGCCAGGGGCGGAAAACCATATTTTGCAAAGCTTCGGCTGTATTTTAATCTCTCACATTCGGGAGACTATTGTATGTGTGCGGTCTCTGATGAAGAAATCGGCGTCGATATCCAACAACAGCGCCCTGCGGAGGAACGCAAGCTGGCGAAGCGCTTTTTTGCGGAGCAAGAGCTCGCGCGTGTCGAGAGTGCTTCTGACTCGGAGGTGACGGAGGTATTCTATGACATCTGGGCAAAGAAGGAAGCCTACGGAAAACTCACCGGTCTTGGCTTAAACGGTACCATGGACATGGATACCGAGACGCTGGAGCATGTCGAGTTCACGAAGCTCCCCGCACCGGAAGGCTATACTGCATATGCATGCAGGTACTTATTCAGCATATACGAATGATGTATCAGTGATTTATCAGGAAAAGAAACATTCCGGATAATAACAAACCTAGAGAGGATATCAGATATGGGAAGATTGATGAAATATCTGAAGGACTATAAGAAAGAGTCCGTTCTGGCCCCTTTGTTTAAACTGTTGGAGGCCTTTTTTGAACTGATGGTTCCCCTGGTCATGGCGAGCATGATCGATAAGGGAATCGCAGGCGGCGATATGGGCTATATCGCAAAGATGGGGCTTTGCCTTCTGGCATTGGCAATCATCGGACTGACTTCGGCAGTGACCGCACAGTTTTTTGCGGCGAAAGCGGCGGTAGGGTTCTCCACCAAGCTTCGTCAGGCACTGTTCGACCATATTCAGGGACTGGATTTTACGAATATTGACAAGGTGGGAACCTCCACGATGATCACGAGAATGACCAGTGACATCAACCAGGTGCAGTCCGGCGTCAATATGGTTCTGAGACTGTTTCTGCGTTCCCCGATTATCGTGTTCGGCGCCATGATCATGGCTTTTACCATCGATGTGAAGAGTGCGTTGATATTTGTGGTGGCAATTCCCCTTCTGGCAATCGTGGTCTTCGGTATCATGATGTGGACCATGCCGCTGTACAAGAAGGTGCAGGCGGCGCTGGACCGTGTCCTTGGCATCACCCGTGAGAACCTGACCGGCGTGCGCGTGATCCGCGCCTTCCATAAGGAAAAGGAAGAGGAGGAGCGTTTCCGCGCCTACACGAAGGAGCTTGCGGACAGCCAGACCTATGTGGGGAAAATCAGCGCGGTCATGAATCCGGTCACCCAGGTCATCGTCAATGCCGCCATCATCGCCCTGATCTATACCGGTGCGGTACAGGTAAACATCGGCAGCCTGACGCAGGGTGAAGTGATCGCCATTATCAACTACATGTCCCAGATTCTGGTGGAGCTTGTGAAGCTTGCGAATCTGATCATTACCATTACGAAGGCTCTCGCCTGTGCGGACCGTGTGGCGAGTGTGTTCGAGATCACCAATGATGAGATCGTCGGGACGGGAAGCACCTCCGAGAAGACCAATGCACCGTTTCTGGAGTTTGACCATGTCTCCGTCACCTACAAGGGTGCCGGTGCGGAAACCCTGCATGACGTTTCCTTCCGCGTGGAAAAAGGCGAGACGGTCGGCGTCATTGGCGGTACCGGCTCCGGTAAGTCTTCTCTGGTAAACCTGATTCCCGCATTCTATCCGACCACTGACGGTGCGATTCGCCTCGAAGGAACCGATCTGAAGGATATTCCGCAGGAGGAGCTGCGCAATCGAATCGGTATTGTGCCCCAGAAGGCTGTCTTGTTCAAGGGAACCATCCGCAGCAATTTAAGCTGGGGAAAACCGGATGCCACCGAAGAAGAAATGTGGCAGGCCATCGACCTTGCGCAGGCAAGAGAAGTGGTAGAGGGCAAGGAAGGCAAATTGGACGCCGAGATTGCCCAAAACGGCAAGAACCTTTCCGGCGGACAGAGACAGCGACTGACCATCGCGAGAGCCTTGGTCAGAAAGCCCGAGATTCTGATCCTCGATGACAGTGCATCGGCGCTCGACTATGCAACCGATGCAAAGCTTCGGGCGGCACTTCGTACCCTGGAAGGACAGACGACCACATTAATCGTATCTCAGCGTGCATCCACCATCCGCCATGCGGACAAAATCATCGTTCTCGATGACGGTGAGGTAGCAGGCATCGGAACCCATGATATGCTGATGCAAAGCTGTGAGGTATACAGGGAGATCTATTATTCCCAGTATCCTGAGGAAAGACCAAAGGCAGGAAAAGAGACGAAGGGAGGAGTGCAGAATGGCTAATCGAAGGAAAGCAACTAAGACAAGCCAGGCGGCTACCTTAAAGCAGGTGCTGCAATACATCCGGAAATACTGGTTTCTGGTCGGAGTATCCCTCGTACTTGCGGCGGTGACGGTCGTACTGACTCTGTACATCCCGATCCTGATCGGTCATGCGGTAGACCTGCTTCTCGGCAAGGGAGCTGTAGATTTTGACGGCGTGTTTTCCGTGATGAAAAAGATCGGAATTGCAATGATTCTCACGGCGGTCGCTCAGTGGGTGATGAATACCTGCAACAATCACATCACCTATCATGTGGTGAAAGATATTCGTGAGGCGGCTTTTTCCAAGATCGAGATCCTGCCCTTAAAATATCTGGATGCCCATGCCTACGGCGACATTGTAAGCCGCGTCATTGCGGATGTAGATACCTTTGCGGACGGCCTTCTGATGGGCTTTACGCAGCTTTTTACCGGCGTGCTGACCATCGCGGGAACGCTGGTTTTCATGCTGATGACGAGCATCCCCATTGCTCTGGTCGTGGTATGTATTACGCCGGTTTCCTTCCTGGTTGCAAAGTTCATCGCGACCAGAACCTACTCCATGTTCAAACTGCAGTCTGAGACCAGAGGAGAACAGACTTCTCTGATAGAGGAGATGATCGGCAACCAGAAGATCGTGAAGACCTTCTCGAGGGAACAGGCAGTCAGGGAACAGTTTGCGGAGATTAACGGACGACTGCAGTCCTGCTCGCTGAAGGCTATTTTCTTCTCCTCCCTGACCAATCCCTGCACACGCTTTGTCAACAGCCTTGTGTATGCGGGCGTCGGTATCTTCGGTGCCATTGCAGTCATCAGGATTCCGACCTTTACCGTGGGCGCATTGTCCTGCTTCTTAAGCTATGCAAACCAGTACACCAAGCCTTTTAATGAGATCTCAGGCGTTGTCACAGAGCTTCAGAATGCACTTGCCTGTGCGGCCCGTATCTTCGAACTCATTGACGAAGAATCCCAGGTGCCGGAGATGCAGAACGCGGTTGAGCTGGAGCATGCGAAGGGACAGGTGAAGCTGGAGGATGTATCCTTCAGTTATGTGCCGGAAAAGAAGCTGATTCAGGACTTTAACCTCGAGGTGAAGCCCGGCCAGAGAGTGGCGATTGTGGGACCCACCGGCTGCGGAAAGACCACCGTGATCAACCTTCTCATGCGTTTCTATGATGTGGACAGGGGCTGCATCCGGGTCGACGGCTGTGACATCAGGGAGATGACCAGGGGAAGCCTGAGAACCAACTACGGCATGGTGCTTCAGGAGACCTGGCTGAGAACGGGCACCATCCGCGACAATATCTGCATGGGCAAGCCCGATGCAACCGATGAGGAAGTCATCGCAGCAGCAAAGGCAGCACATGCGCACAGCTTCATCAAGCGTCTGCCGAACGGGTACGACACTGTCATTACGGAGGACGGCGGAAGCCTGTCCCAGGGCCAGAAGCAGCTGCTTTGTATCGCCCGCGTGATGCTTTGCCTGCCGCCGATGCTGATCTTAGACGAGGCTACCTCATCCATCGATACCCGCACCGAGTTGAAGATTCAGAATGCTTTTGCAACCATGATGCAGGGCAGAACCAGCTTCATCGTTGCGCATCGTCTCTCCACCATCCGGGAGGCGGACATCATCCTGGTGATGAAGGACGGAAACATTATCGAACAGGGCAATCATGAGGAGCTCCTTGCGCGCGGCGGCTTCTATGCAAATCTATACAACAGCCAGTTTGCGGTTGTGTAAAGCAGAACAGAACAAAGAAAATGTCTTTCGCATAGCATAATAAAAAGCTATGCGGAGGCGTTTTTTATGGCACTTGTAGTATTAGATGCCGGCCACGGAGGAGCAAACCCCGGCGCGGTCTATAACGGAAGACAGGAGAAGGACGATGCATTGAATCTGGTGCTCGCGATTGGCTCCATTCTGGAAAATAACGGTGTTTCGGTTTACTACACCAGAACGGATGATGTGTATGAATCACCGTACCGGAAGGCTCAGGAGGGAAATGCATCCGGGGCCGATTACTTTGTGTCAGTTCACAGAAACTCCAGCCCCTACCCGAATCAATACTCGGGAGTGGAGACACTCGTGTATAACAGATACGGAAGAGCGGCAGAGCTTGCCTACAACATCAATGACCAGCTCGAACAGGTCGGATTTGCCAATCTCGGAGTCAATGAACGGCCGAATCTGATCGTACTCAACAGTACTCAGATGCCGGCCGTTTTGGTTGAGGTTGGTTTTATCAATACGGATGCTGACAATGAACTGCTCGACAGCCGCTTAGATATGACTGCGCAGGCGATTGCCGACGGCATCCTGATGACGGTGTATGGTTAATTCTCTTCACTGTCCGCTTCGGTTCTTTCGTCGGGAACCTCCTCGGGCAGCGTCATCAGAACCTTTTTGATACGATTCTGCTCAATGCCCTGTACTTTTAAGATAATACCGTTTTCGAGGGTGACTTCGTCGTTGTCTTCGGGCAGACGGTCCAGACTTTCGATGATGATACCGCTGATGGAGTCGTAGTCTTCGCTGTCAAGAGCCGTGCCCAGTTCGCTGTTGATGTCGTCCAGCTTCATGCTGCCTTCGACCAGCCAGGTTCGGTCCCCCTTCTTCTGAATCAATTCTTCTTCATCAGCGTCATACTCATCGCGGATTTCTCCGACGATCTCCTCCAGCAGATCTTCCAGGGTGATCATTCCGACGGCAGCACCGTATTCGTTGAGTACGATGGTCACGCTGGTGGTCTTCTTGCGCATCTCCATGAGAAGGTCAGCGACCTTCTTGTATTCATAGGTGTAGTATGCATCCCTCAGAATGTCCTTGGCGCGGAAGGAGGGGAAATCCTTCGTGAGGATGAAGTCCTTGATATTGATGATGCCGATGATGTTGTCGTTGTCCTCCAGATAGACCGGAAGACGGGTGTACATGGATTCTCGGAAGACCTCCAGCACAGTTTCATATGTATCATCCGCGCTGACCGTAACCATATTGATGCGGGGAATCATAATATCCTTGGCGTGAGCGTCTGAAAAGTCGAACACATTGTAGATCATTTCTTTTTCTTCTTTTTCAATGACGCCGTCCTCGTGGCTGACATCCACAAGGGTGCGCAGCTCTGCCTCGGTGATGGTGGATTTCTTGTTCTTGTCGATTCCGAGAAGCCGCAGGATGAAATCAGCGGTTTTGTCGATGCAGAAGATGACGGGAGTCAGAAGCTGCATCAGTCCGTATATGATGCCGCAGTAGATGAGGGCGATTTTGTCCGCGTAGAGCATTGCCCAGGTCTTGGGGATGATCTCTCCGAACAGAAGCACGACCAGGGTCAGGATACCGGTGGCGATACCGACTGCCAGGTTGATTCGCATGGCGAGAGTCGTGGCGATTGCGGAAGCGGAAATGTTGACAATGTTATTGCCGATCAGGATCGCGCTCAACATCTTGCTGTAGTTGTCTAAGATTTTGTTGACTCTTGCGGCCCGCTTGTTGCCTTCCTCTTCCAAAGAACGCATGCGGACACGGTTGACGGTCGTCAGTGCTGTCTCCGCGGAGGAGAAAAAGCCTGATAAAATGACCATAATGATCAGGGAAATAAGTTGTATGACACCGGGGGTATCCAAATAAGTTCACTCCTTTTGCTTTTTTGCCTGTCTGCGGTCGGGTAGACAGGTATGATTTTTAAAAAATATCATACTAGATGGGAAGAGCAGTTGTCAAGTTTTGTGTGCGGAAAGCATATTCTTTAATAGAAAATTTACAGATTTTGGGCGGAGGAACTATGCGACAGACTTCGACGGAGGGAAAAATTCCCGTATACTTCTTGATCAAAACCATTCTCTTTTCCTACCTGCTGACAGGTGTTTTCCTGCTGCTGCTTGCGTTTTTGCTGTATCGGTTCGGGCTGGGGGAGAAGACGGTCGCCATCTCGGTCATTGCAATCTATGTGGGAGCGTCTCTGTGTGCCGGGTTTCTTGCCGGCAAGAAGATGAAGTCCGGCAGATTCTTGTGGGGACTGCTTGCGGGAAGTACATACTTTTGTATTCTCCTTCTTTTGTCTCTTTGGTTGGGAGAGCCCGGCTCGTTGGCCGGAAGCAGGGTGTTTACCGGATTTTTGCTGTGTGCCGGAGGCGGAATGCTCGGCGGAATGCTCAGCTGAGCCCGGTATTTTGCACCTTTCAAAAAAAGTATTTTACAAAATTCTAATTATTTGTTATACTATCCATGTTTATTAGTCTGTAACGGATTATGATAAGGAGGCTTTTAAAATGAAGAAGCATATCAAGACTTTGACAACCAGAAATCTGAAGGAATCCATGAAGAAGGGTGGCTGCGGCGAGTGTCAGACTTCCTGCCAGTCTGCATGCAAGACTTCCTGTACAGTTGGCAATCAGAGCTGTGAGAAGATTAA
>JAEDDX010000137.1 GCA_016293615.1 Acetatifactor sp. | reverse complement strand
CGGCTAAAAGGACTCGGATACCACGCAGGTTCTCCTTTGCCTGCGGCATTTCCTGATGATCAATGTTTTCGATACTTGTCTGTTTCACTTACCTTGCTTTGAATAATTCTTGCAACACCTGAATGACCTGCATTATTTCAATCGGTTTTGACAGGAAGCCATTCATTCCGCACTCAAGCGCGGCTTTGCGATCTTCATCAAAAGCATTTGCGGTCATCGCCAAAATGGGGATATTCGCCAGAGCCGGCTCCGCGAGGTTGCGGATTCGCTTCGTGGCTTCATGACCGTTCATGACAGGCATTTGAATATCCATTAGAATGGCATCATAATCACCGGGATTTGAGGCAGTTACCTTTTCCACTGCTTCTAAGCCATTATCCGCCGTGTCAATAATAAAGCCGTACTCGCAAAGGATTTCTTGAGCAATCTCCTGGTTGAGCAGATTGTCTTCCACTAAGAGCAAGTGCTTGCCCTGGAAGTTGCTCTCTTCATCTGCCACAGGAAGAGCGCTTTCGTTCTGGCATTCTTCGGACCCGATTGCTTTGAGCAGTGTATCTCTCAAGTCAGACATGAACATCGGTTTCGAGCAGAAAGCAGTCACACCAGCGTTTCTTGCCTCCTCCTCAATATCAGACCAATCATAGGCTGTGAGTATGATAATTGGTGTATCATCTCCAAGACGGCGGATCTGCCTTGTCACCTCAATACCGTTCATATCCGGCATACGGCAATCAACAATGTAGGCATTGAATGCGATGGAAAAGCAATGCTCATTGACGGCGGCGAGGCATCTGAGTCCAGTAAGGTCTATGCCTACCTGAAGAAGCTGGGGGTAAATCATCTTGACTACATCGTGGCCACTCATGCTCATTCGGATCACATTGGCGGCCTTTCCGGTGCCCTGAATTATGCGTCGGTAGACACTGCGCTCTGTCCGGTGACTTCCTATGACTCCAAGACCTTTAACAGCTTCACGAAGTATCTTAGCCAGCAGGGAGTCTCTATTACGGTTCCTGAGCCGGGGGATACATTCTCCTTGGGCAGCGCCTCTGTGACCATCCTGGGGCCTCAGAAGAGCTATGAGGACACCAATGACACCTCCATCGTGATGAAGGTGGTATATGGGAAGACATCCTTCCTTTTTACGGGCGATGCTGAAAGAACCGCTGAGGCGGATATTCTGGACGCCGGATACAACCTTTCTGCAACGGTCTTGAAAGTCGGACACCATGGCAGCGACACCAGCACCAGCTATCCCTTCCTTCGTGAGATCATGCCTGAATATGCTGTAATCCAGGTCGGCAAGGGAAACTCCTATGGACACCCGACAGAAGACACGCTCAGCAAGCTCCGTGATGCCAATGCGAAAGTGTACCGGAACGATCTGCAAGGGACGATTATCTGCACCAGCGATGGAGAAGAAGTTTCCTTCAGTACGGAGAAAAATGAGAGCTTACAGACCAATCCCACCGAGACATCGACAACGGAGCCAAACGATGTGGGAGAGTACATTGGCAACAAGAACTCAAAGAAGTTCCACCTGCCAACCTGCAAGAATCTGCCGGCAGAAAAGAACAGGGTTTTCTTCGACTCCAGGCAGGAAGCTGTCGATGCTGGATTTGACCCGTGCGGTAACTGCCACCCATAGAATGAAAATCATGAATGTTGTTCTGCATAGATACCAAGGCAAAAGAGATTATTAAAAGGGGCTCCCGTTGTTTTGACGGAAATCTTATCGATGCTGAGGTCATCGAACTGGTTGGCATAGCCCGGAATACCTATTACAAGTACAAGAAGGAATTACTCTTGAGCGAGAAGGACTGTTAAGAGGAATGAAGCTATGGAGACTCAGAAAAGGTTCTCCATAGCTTCATTCTTTTCAATATCTCAACTTGAAATTATGATAGTCACATGATCGCTGTTACAAATACTTCTTCATCATCTCGTATGTAATCATCCTTTGGATTTCTGAGTTTATATTAAAAAAACCAATTAATTCGA
>JAEDDX010000076.1 GCA_016293615.1 Acetatifactor sp. | reverse complement strand
CCCGCTGTCTGCATGGAGGCGAAATCATTCTGTCTGAGCGCCTCGTACAGGACGATCGCCACGGAATTGGAAAGATTTAAGGAGCGAATCTCGGGAAGCATGGGGATCCGGATACAGGTCTCCTCATGCTCCACCAGAATCTCCTCCGGGATGCCGGCGCTCTCTTTTCCGAACATAATAAAGTCGTCCGGTCCGAAGCTGACCTCCGTGTAAGAGCGCTTCGCCTTGGTCGTCGCCATCCAGATCCTTGCGCCCGGATGCATCCCGGTAAATTCTTCAAAATTCATATAGCGATGGACATCCAGATGCTGCCAGTAATCCATGCCGGCTCTCCTGATGGCCTTTTCATCCAGCCGGAAGCCCAAAGGCTCGATCAGGTGAAGAGAGGTGCCCGTCGCCACGCAGGTACGGCCGATATTGCCGGTGTTTCCCGGTATTTCAGGTTGATGTAACACAATATGCACGGCCGGCCCCTACCTGTTCTTCTCTGCGCGAAGCCTGGTGATAAAGCTCTCAATGCGGGACAAGGCCAGCTTCAGCTGTTCCAGGGAGTACGCATAGGAAATACGAAGGAAGCCTTCTCCGCAGTCGCCGAACGCCGTGCCGGGAACCACCGCAACCTTCTCCTCCTCGAGCAGCCTGGTTGCAAATTCATCGCTGGTCATACCAAACTCCTTGATGCAGGGGAATACATAAAAAGCACCGTAAGGCTCAAAGCACTCCAGTCCCATCTTGCGGAAGGCATCCATCAGGAATCTTCTTCTCTGGTTGTAGGCGGTTCGCATCTCTGCCACATCCGCATCACCGTTCTTCAATGCTTCCACCGCGGCATACTGGCTCGTGGTGGGCGCACACATAATTGCAAACTGATGAATCTTGGTCATCTGCTGAATGATGGGAGCCGGCCCGCAGGCGTATCCCAGTCTCCAGCCGGTCATAGCATATGCCTTGGAGAAACCGTTGATGAGGATCGTTCTTTCCTTCATGCCGGGCAGCTCAGCGATGGATACATGCTTGTCGGTATAGGTCAGCTCCGAATAGATCTCGTCGGACATGACAAAGATGTCATGTTTTATGATCACCTCAGCAATCGCCTCAAGGTCTTTTCTCTCCATGATGGCTCCGGTCGGGTTGTTCGGGAAGGGCAGGATCAGAATCTTGGTCTTCTCTGTAATGGCCTCCTCCAGCTCCTGCGCGGTCAGTCTGAACTCATTCTCAGCCTTCAGGTTAATGATGACGGGGGTTGCCCCGGCCAAAATCGCACAGGGCTCGTAGGAAACATAGCTGGGCTGGGGAATCAGCACCTCATCCCCGGGATTGATCATGGCACGCAGTCCCATGTCAATTGCCTCGGAACCGCCCACGGTAATCAGAACTTCCTTCATGGGTTCGTAGGTCAGTCCCTGTCTTCTGTGCAGATAATTACAAATCTCCTGACGCAGCTCCTTCAGACCTGCATTGGAGGTATAAAAGGTCTTGCCCTTTTCCAGAGAGTAAATACCCTCATCACGGATGTGCCAGGGGGTATCGAAGTCCGGCTCACCCACGCCCAGAGAAATTGCATCCTTCATCTCGCTTACGATGTCGAAGAACTTTCGAATTCCGGAGGGCTTAATCTCAACAACTTTATCTGCTAACGGATTTCTCATGCTGTGATAATCTCTCTTTCATCTTCTTTTTTGGACGCAAAAATGGTTCCGTGGTCCTTGTATTTCTTCAAAATAAAGTGGGTAGCCGTGCTTAATACGGAGCCCTGTGTAGAGAGCTTCTCGGAGACAAAGGTGGAAGCCTCACGAATGGTTCTGCCCTCCAGAATCACCAGGAGGTCGTAACCTCCGGAAATCAGGTAAACGCTCTTAACCTCAGGATACTGCTGAATGCGCTCTGCAACCGCATCAAAGCCCTGCCCTCTCTGCAGGTTTACTCTCACCTCAATCAGGGCGGTTACCTTCTCGATGGAAGTCTTCTCCCAATTGATCAGCGTATGGTATCCGCAGATAACGCCCTCATTTTCCAGCGCTGCCATCTCGTTGACGACATCAATCTCTTCCGCACCGAGCAAAACTGCAAGCTCCTTTAAGTCAACACGGCTGTTTTTCTCGATATATGCCAATAATTCTTCTCTCATACTGATTCTGTCTCCTTTATATTTTTGATTCCATATTACAGTTTTTCACAAATCAGGAACGATACAGGGCATCCTGCGCGGGACGGTCCAGGAACCGTACTTCATCTTCGTTTCGAAGAATGCGGTCCTTTGAATCCGTCACCTTACCGATGATACTTGCAGGGATGTTCTCTTCCGCGAGGGCGTTCACCAGTCCCTGTCCGTCCGGAGCAATCATCAAAAGACTGCCTCCCGACAACAGTTCATACGGATTCGCGCCGCAGTGTTCGCAGACCTCCACCGTCTCCTGTCTGAGCGGTATCTTCTTCAAGTCTACGGTCAGTCCAACGCCTGCTCTCTCTGCAATTTCCCAAAGGGCACCGAAAATACCGCCCTCGGAAATATCATGCATGAGGCTGACGCCGGACTTAACGGCGGTTGCGGCCTCCGGAACCACAGACAGGAACCTGTCAAACAACGCCGCCTCATCCACCAGATAAACGGGGTACCTTTCCAGAATGCTGTCTCTGTATTTGCGGGCCAGCTTGGAGGTTCCCTCCAGACCGATCCATTTGCTCACTACAATATCCTGCCCGGCGGCAGCTTTTTTCAAACCGCATGCCGCCTCGTTCAGGGATGTGCCTGTCGCAGTCAGGACCGCGACAGGAGCGCTCACCGCATCCGAGACACGCGTCTGTCCGCCGATTACCTGCACCTTAAGTGCCGCACTCGTTTCATCGAGGTCCTTCATCAATTCGCGAAGGAACGCTTCCTCCGTATCCCTTGGCAGAATCAGTCCGACTGTGACGGCTGTCATCCTCCCGCCGCCTGCTGCCATGTTATTCGCCAGCCGCAGGAGCAGACTCTGCATGGTCACTGCACCCGCGTAACGGTTCAGATGCACTGCATCTGATGCAGGGAAGACGATCCCCTCCTGCATACAGCTGTACACAGTCTCTTTGCCGGAAACGGAAAGCAGGGCGCAGTCTGTCCCTACGCCTGCACCCTCGATGACTTCCTGATTTCTCGTCTTCAATTGTCTCAAAACGGAGCGTTTCAAAACATTCTCCGGCAATTTTCCAATGTTCATGCCTTATGTTTCCTCTGTTACTGTTCCCCGATCTCCACGCTGTTGGATGCTGCCTGGCTGGTCAGCAGTGATATGACTGCCTTGACATGATCCACGCTGCCGGTGCCGATAGCCGCCATGATTTCCTCATATGCATGAGGGTCGCTCGTCGCTGTGCCTACCGTTGCACTCCTGGGAACCATTTTGTATTTGCTGCTGTTGACCTCGGTGCGGCTCACTTCCACCCCGTCCTCGGTCACAACCTTCCAAAGCTTTGCCTTATAACCGATATGCGCACTGTCGGCTACAATGTACCCGATGGGCTGCGTCGCGTCCGGATAGATCAAGTCTGCAGGAGGCACCGTGGTCTCGAGGACCTCGCTCTCATAGCGCACCTGTCGGTTGGAATTTCTCGTCTCTTTTCCGTAAATATTAAATGTAATCTTCCTCTTAGCCGTAATGCCTTCGATATAAATCGGATACTCCGTGTTGTTTCTGAACTTAAAGTCCTTGCCGGAGCTTTCGGCGATTGCCGCATCCGCGGAAGGCTCCACATAAGAGACGATCATCGAATGATTGTGTCGCTCGGTGACTTCCAGCTCTGCCAGCAGAACTGCATTGTAAAGTGTTGTGGATACCTGGCAGATACCGCCGCCCAGGCTGTCGACGACCTTACCGTTTAAGTAGGAGCCTGCCATGTAATAGCCGTTTTCCGAGGTAAACGGTGACACCGTCTGATACATGGAGAACTCCTCCCCGGGATAGAGAAGGATTCCGTTCACATGGCTGCATCCGTTCTCCACATTTCCTCTTCTGGAGGAACCGGAAGAGCTGTAGGAAGTCGTGAAGGTGCCCAGCACATCCGTAATCTGCGCCAGCTCTTCCGCACTTCCCTTCGGATGGTCAACCACAACATCCAGATCGATCCTGCAGGGAGTCCGGTCCCACTCCCTGACCAGAAAATTATACACAATATCGATTGAAGTCTCAATGTCCAGCACATAACCGATCTTGCCTTCAATCACCTCAAACACCCCGTCCGTTCTCCTGAGAGAGGGGCGGACAGCCTGTTGATCGTACACCGCGCATCTTTTGACCAGCACTTCATTGATGGCATGGATATCAAAAGAAAGCTCTATCGGGAACACCCTGTTCTCGTGCTCCAGATCCTTGAGCGCCTTGTAACGCTCAATGACATTGCCGTGCACGCCGAGCTCTGCCGCTTCCTCCACGATCTCAGGATTCGCCCAGACCAAGCCGATATCTCCTGCAGTCAGTGCAACCTCATTGCCGCCTGCGGCTACCAGGATGATTTTCATCGATTTCAGTTTTTCTACATAGCTTTCAATGGCAGATGTGGCCTGTTCCCTGGTCAGACCGGACAGCTCTATCCTGTCGGCATAGATTCCGGGCTGAATCACGGCATCCTCAGCCTGAACCCTCAAGCCAAGCATCAGAAAGCATACCAGCATCAGCACAAGACCATATCCGCATCTTGTCAATCTCTTCATTCCACAGTTTCCCTTTTCTTCCAAGCGGGGGCACCGCGCGTGCGGCTTCATGCGCTCAACCGTTACACAATAAAAGAAGCAAACATCGGTACTACCATCGCAAGTACAAGCACAATAATGATTGCGATAGAAATGATTCTTTTTGTTTTTTTGCTCATATGAAACATCGCTTTACCCGGCCTTTCCAATCAGCTTATCATCCAAACCAACACATGCTCTCACTGATTCAATCTATTATTATAAAATAAAAAGTGATGATTTGCAAGCCTAAGCCGCGCTACCCCTCTCTATACTGGGAAAGCAGTCTGTCTGTCAGCCGGCTCGCTTCACTTCTGGATAGACCCTCGATCTCTGCCTCTAAAGTCAGTTTATGCCGTTTGACCAGACGATATAACCTCTCCTTCTGCGCCTTCGTTGCAGGCTGGTCCCGCTTTGCCCGGAATATCAGCTCCTGCGGGGCAAAGAGTACCTCGGTTCCGTCATCGAACCTCTCTGCCAGCAGGCGGTACAGACGGTCGGTCGCCTCCGCATCCCCAAGCGCCCGGTGCGCCCGATGCGGGATGTCAAAATGCCTGCAGAGATACTCCAGGCTCCGGCTCTCTAACTCCGCCAGATATTTTCTGGCAATCTTTAGGGTGTCGACTCCCTTCCTTTCAAAGGTGAGCCTGCGATCGACCGCCGCCTTCTTGAGGAAGGAATAATCAAACAAAACACTGTGCCCCAGAAGCGGCAGGTCTCCCAGGAACGCATACAGGGCAGGGAACACATCGTCTAGGACAGGCGCCGCGGCAAGCTCCTCCTGCCGGATGCCCGTCAGCATCGTAATTCTCTCTTCCAGATTCCGTTGCGGATTCACAAGCGTCTCAAAACGCTCAATGATCTCCCCGTTATGGACCTTGACGGCTCCGATCTCAATCATACGGTCTGTCTTGGGCTGAAGCCCCGTCGTCTCCAAATCTATGCAAACATAATCCTGCAGCATCATCTTTCCTCTCCTGTCTCCGGAAGCTTCACTACCTGTACCGAAGCTTCGTAATTCAGCGGGTTCCTGGTCTGATAGTCGAACAGGACAAAGAACGGTTTGTCGCCCGCCCTGCAGTCCCTGATAAGCTCTCCGCTCTCCCAGACAGGATACCGGAAGGCTTCCAGATGCGTCATGCCGGCCAGCTGTTTCCGGTCATACTGCTTATATGCCGGAAGGTAACGCCTCTCCTTTTCCTCCTGTGCGTAAAATTCGCGGACAGCCTTTTGAAACGCTGTCCGGTCGGCTGCGTATTCCGGCCGGCTCTTGACATTCTCGCGCAGATACAGGTCATAGGTCAGCAGTTCCCGATAAAGCGCTGCCCGGTCAGCATCATACTTCTTCGCAAACGCAAGCAGGATCTCATAGCGGTATCCCCTTGCGGGATGGTTTGTAAAATAACCGTTCTCTTCAAAAAACTGTGCCAGTGCCTCGAACATGGCAAACGCTCCCGTAAAAGCCTGCACCAGTACCGACAGGGTGTGTACAAACTGTCCGCTGTTGTAATACAGCTCCACCATCTCCTCGGTTTTCTTCAGTTTCAGCACATCCTCATAGGGAAGCCACTTTGTGCAAAGCACCTCATACGGAGGACAGGACATTGCCTGAAGTCCGTATTCCTTTGCACGGCTCTCCATCTCAGAGCCCTTCAACACCTTCAGAAAACCAAGCTGAAGCTGCTGTGGTCTCATAGCGTAGACGCGGTCGAACGAACATGCAAAGCTATCGTAATCCTCATAGGGAAGCCCCGCTATCAGATCCAGATGCTGATGAATGTTGTGTCCCGCATGCACTGCTGCCACGATTTTTTCAAGCCGCGTCACATCAGACACACGGTGGATGGCGCGAAGCGTCTCCGGGTTGGTCGTCTGCACTCCGATCTCCAGCTGTACCAGACCGGGTCGCAGAGAATGTAACAACGCAATTTCGTCCTCACGCAAAATATCCGCAGAGATCTCAAAGTGGAAGTTTGTGACACCATTGTCATGTTCCTTCAGATACTGCCACACCGCCATTGCATGCTCGTGATTGCAGTTGAAGGTCCTGTCTACGAACTTCACCTGCTTCACCTTTGCATCCAGAAAAAACGACAGCTCTCTCTTCACGATCTCAATGTCCCGTAACCGCACCGCCTTATCCAGGGAAGACAGGCAATAACTGCAGCGAAACGGACAGCCGCGGCTGGTCTCATAATAAATAATTCTGTTCTCAAACGGCTTCAGATCCTGATACAAAAAAGGAATGTCGCTCAGATTGGTGAGGGTTCGCATAGGGGTATAGCCGGTGGGCAGGTACAGTCCCGGGATCTCCTGCAGCCGTTTCCCTCCCTCGACATAGTACTCCAACACCTCGCGGAAGGTAACCTCTCCCTCTCCGATCATGACACCGCTCACCTGCGGAAACACGCGCAGGATCTCCTCCGCATCATAGGACACCTCCGGTCCGCCCAGCCACAGGGCGCAGTCCGGCAAAAGCTTCGGCAATTCCCGGAGCAGATTCTCTATCATGGTCCGGTTCCAGATATAGCAGGAAAACCCGACAGCGTCGGGATGCCGCATATAAAGATCGGCGAGAATCTCCTGCAGACTCATGTTGATGGTATACTCCGCCAGCTCAATATGCTTCTGCAATCGTTCCCCCGCACAGGCCCGCAGGCTGTAGATTGCCGGATTGGAATGGATAAATTTTGCATTCACTGCTGCCAGTAAAAACTTCATGGTCATCTCCTTTGGTGAAAGCAGTCAGTCCTTCTGCTTTTTCCGCCGCAAAAAGCAGCGCGGGAAAGGTCACCGCACTGCTCCAATGTTTTTTACAGAAGGAACTCCTTCTTATCCAGGTCTTTCTGAACCTTCTCTAGGTCTGCCCGGATGGAAAGCTTCTGAGGACAAGCCTGCTCGCACTTACCGCACTTGATGCAGTTCTTCGCCTGCTTACTCTCGCCAAGCTGTGTTTCCCAGTTCCACCTTACCACATTATAGTTCTGATACATATGGTAAGTATTCCAAGCGCTGAAATTACCGGGAATATCTACGCCTGCAGGGCAGGGCATACAATAACGGCAGCCGGTACAGCCATTCTTCACCCGGCTTCTGATAAGGGCAGCGATTTCTTCGATGGTCGCTTTTTCTTTCGCGGAAAGAGGTTTGAAGTCCGTGAAGGTCGCTAAATTATCCTCGACCTGCTCCATGGAAGACATACCGCTTAAGATCACCTTGACATTGGGAAGGCTTCCGCCCCATCGAAGCGCAAAGCTTGCAATGGAGGCGTCCGGATCCATCTGTCCAAAGATGGCCGTAATATCCTCCGCAAAGCAGGCAAGGGAACCGCCCTTGATCGGCTCCATGATAATCAAAGGCACCTGCATCTGCTCCGCCAGTTCATATCCTCTCATGCCCGGGCCGTCCTCCGTATCCATGTAATTCAACTGAATCTGGCAGAAATCCCAGTCGGTGTATCTGATAATATGCTCGAACGCCTCATAGCTGTCATGGAAGGAAAAACCGAGGTTCTTGATTCTGCCCTCAGCCTTCAGCTCCTGCAGACGCTTTACGACACCTAAATTCGCCATCTTCTCAAACAGTCCCCGGTTCATGGCGTGCATCAGATAGAAGTCCACATACTCTGTCTGCAGCTTAGACAGCTGCTCCTCAAACAGGCGGTCCACATCCGCCAGCTCGTTGATGTTCCAGCAGGGAAGCTTGGTCGCCAGATAGAGACTGCTTCTGTCATAGTTCTTCAGCACCTTCCCGACGAAAATTTCGCTCTCTCCGTTGTGGTAAGGATAAGCGGTATCGATGTAGTTGACACCTGCCTTAATAGCGCGGTCCATCATAGCGGCCGCCTTTTCCTCATCGATTTTCCCCTCTGCATTGGTGGGGAATCTCATACATCCAAACCCCAAAAGAGAAGTCTCCACACCCAGTTTTTCCATACGTCTTGTTTCCATCACAGTTTGTTACCTCATCTTTCCCGGCCGTGCATTCGCCGTTGTCTCACAAGCTGCAGCTTCCTGTCACTTCCCGGGGCGTCCTCCCACGAAGCACACTTTGCTGCTTTGTCTTACTGCTTCTATTCTGCTGATTCTATGCTATTGTTCCTATTGTTTCTGCCTTACTGTTGGTATCCTGTTCCTACTGTCCCTGAGCGGTCAGATACCCTTCCTCGTCAAAGGAAACGCCCAAATCTGCGCAAAACTCTGTCATCCGGTCCAGGATGCGGGCAGCGTCCTCCCCCTGCGCAGGCGTCGGTTTGAAGTCATTCCTGGATGTGACGGAACTGATCCTGCAGGGAATGATCTTTGCCTCAGACACCTCCGTGCGCACGCCCTCTTCAAAGACAAAGGTCTGCTGAAAAATCACACAGTCCTTATCGGAAGGGTTCTTATTTGCCCCGAAACAGAAGTTGCCCATGCTGTATACGATATACTTCCCGTTGTACGCCTCGATTCCCTGAAGCACATGCGGGTGATGCCCCAAAACCAGATCGCAGCCCCAGTCAATCAGTTTATGTCCCAACCGCTTTTGATACTCATTCGGGAAATATTCTCTCTCAATTCCCCAGTGACAGCTTGCGATGATCAGATCCACGCCCTCTTCCTGCAGCGTCTGAATGCTTTTCTCAAAATATTTTTCAATCCCGGAGCCGTAGCTGATGACATCGCCCGAGACCAGACCGATTCGTATGCCCTGCACCTCGTAGACGGCGGGCTCCTTCTCCGTCACATAGGTGATACCATTCTTCTTTAGTGTTTCAATCGTCTCGTTTCTGCCGGCCTCGAAATAGTCCGATGTGTGATTGTTCGACAGGTTCGCCGCTTCCACGCCGGAAACCGTCAAAGCCTCCACATACTCCGGAAGTCCGCTGATACAATAGGTCTTATTCTCCTTGTGAACGGTCGCCGTGGTAAGCGGTCCCTCCAGATTGACTAGCGTCAGATCATCCTGTGCAAAAATATCCGCGACATTCTCCAGAAAATACGCCGGATTCTGCTCTTTTTCCCAGACATCCGCAAAGCTGAATGCATACCCCTGCCCTATGTAATTGCCCATCGTCACATCGCCGGTTGCCGAAATCGTAATGCGTATCGCCGCATCCTCTTTCTCCGTCTCAGAAGAAAGCTCCTGCTCCGTCTCTTCCGTAGAACCGGTCTCTTCCGTCTGTTCTGTTTCTTCTGCTTCCTGTGACTGTGCTGTCGAATCAACTGCCTGTGTCGCCGGTTCCACCCGAAGCTTCACCGTCTCCTCCTGCCCACAGCCGCACATCAAAAGCAGCGCAAGGAGGCAAAGGAGACCTCTACTCTTCTTCATATCATTCATTCTCCCTGTGTGCTTCTCACACTCGCCGGACTGCTTCAAATCGCTTTCCCCGTTCACCGGCACAGGCGGATACAACTTAACCCCTGTGCGGTTTTGATCTTGGCTTATTATAGCATATCCGTGGGTTCCGCGCAATGCCGCCGGCTGTGCAGTTGATTGGAAACTGTACTTATTTTGGCACATAAAGGAACTCTGTCGCGATGCTCTAAAGCCAACCACCCTGCATGCTTGCTGCAGCAATCATTTGTCATACTTTTTGTCATACTTTACAAAAGCCCTTTCATGAAAAAAGGCAAAAAAGCAGCCCGATCGATTCTTTTTCCTCTCGACCGGGCCTTTAATGAATTTCCTGTAATTTCATTCTCTACACCTTCGCTTTCACGGATTATAGGGTACTACATCAATTTCCCTTTGGACCGTACCTTCCTTTCTTCTATTCTCTTCATTACTATTACTGATCTCTGAGTAACATCTATATCAACTCACATGAGATTACTTCTTCAGCAGAACATTCATCTATCCATTGGTCCATTCTCCATTTCTTATGGATCACTCTGTAACCTGTTGATTAACTATGTACACTCTCCATGGGCTTGTCCTCCTGATCATTCAGATGTCATCAAGAAACTATACTCTCCATTGGTCCGTCCTCCAGCTTCTAAGAATTGAATTCATCTAACGATTTGTTCTTCGGTATGGGAAAAACTCCCTTTGTCTTGTTAGGTTCTCTTCTTTTGTTGTCTTAATATTATCATGTTTAGAATTAGTTGTCAACTACTTTTTTGTATTTTTATTTATTGTCTGATTATTTTCTGTTGCACGCCCTGTTTTCCGGCTTTTTCTCTGGTACAGTGTCCACGGTATCCGGGATTCCCGGAACCCCCATGACACAATAGCCCGGAATTTCATGCAGCTTCCCAAAATCTCACCTTCCACATGATGCACAGCGTCAAAATTTCATGCAGCTTCCCAAAATCTCAACTTCCGCATGACCCACAACACGAAATCTTCATGCAGATTTCCCAAAACTTCACATTCCGCATGACCCACAGCGCGAAATCTTCATGCAGCTTCCCCAAAACTTCACATTCCGCATGACCCACAGCGCGAAATCTTCATGCAGATTTCC
>JAEDDX010000075.1 GCA_016293615.1 Acetatifactor sp. | reverse complement strand
CGCACGGATTTGTTCTTTTTGACCTTTTTCTCCATACGATTGTGCCTTTCCGAAAATAGGGGATTCACGGGCGAATCTGCCTTCTCCCTACGATGGGGGGAAACGCCCGGGGGTATTCATAAGAGCCGTCGCTTCGCAGCCGCTTGGTTTCCTGCCTCTTTTCATTCACAAACGCCCTCTGCTTCGCAGAGCCGTCGCTTCGCGACTGCTGCGTTTGCTCATGTACGCCCGGGTGAAACCAAATGGCTGCTTCGCAGCCGCTTGGTTTCCTGCCGGGCTACAAAAAAAGTGCTAAGCTCAACACTTAGCACTCTCTGCGTGCAGGAAAAGAGACTTGAACTCTCATGGTATTGCTACCACACGGACCTGAACCGTGCGCGTCTGCCAATTCCGCCATTCCTGCGAACAAAATGTATTCTATCTTACTTCCTGCAAAATGTCAACACTATTTTTCATATTTTTCACAAAAAAGAAAAAGTTCTGTTTTCTCAGCCAATTATCTCATACTGAAAGTACTCATATTTGAGCTGACAGCCCTCGTAAATCTCTGCGGGAAGCAAAGCTCTGGCCACCAGTTTCAAATCATCGCTCTCAATATCCGTGCGTTTCAGGTTGGCATAATCACCATCGATTGATTCAACCCTGTAATACCATGTTTCCATCTCCCACCGCATTCCTTTCTGTGTTCTCTCCTCTTTATCTTACCCACTATCGGACAAAAAATCAAGAAATTCCTTCGCAGTCTGTCAGTGTTTCTGCAACAAAGCGTTTTGCGGGATCGGGAACCGGGTTTCCCATCCTGCAAACAGAGGGTGCCGCTGAGACACCCCCTGTTTCTCACATTTTTGTTTAAAATCATTACTCCTGCGCCGCAGTCTCGCTCATCTTCATCTGGGCGTTCACCAGACCATAATAGATCCCCTTCTTTTCCAGCAGCTCGTTGTGCGTGCCAATCTCGGCCACACCGTGCTTATCGATGACCACCAGCCTGTCGGCATTTCGCAGGGTGGAAAGTCTGTGTGCGATTGCGAAGGTAGTTCTGCCCTGAATCAGACGGTCAAGCGCAGACTGAATCAGGAACTCGCTCTCGGTATCCAGCGCGGAGGTTGCCTCATCCAGGATCAGGATTCTGGGATTGTTAAGAATCGCTCTCGCAATGGCAATTCTCTGCCTCTCGCCTCCGGATAAGTTGTAGCCGTGCTCTCCCACATAGGTATTATAGCCGTCCGGCGTCTTGCAGATAAAATCATGGGCATTTGCAGCCCTAGCAGCCTGAATGACCTCCTCGAGCGTGGCGTCCTGCTTGGCATAACGGATGTTCGCCAGAATACTGCCGGAGAACAGGAAGGTCTCCTGCAATACCACGCCGATCTGGGAGTGAAGGCTTTCCTTCTTGATGTCACGAAGGTCTACGCCGTCCAGAGTGATACTGCCCTGGTCCACATCGTACAGTCTCATAATCAGGTTGATCAGTGTGGACTTACCGGTTCCTGACGCCCCCACCAGACCGATCATCTCGCCGGGTTTGACGGAGAAACTGATATTCTCCAGCACCGGCTCATAGGTCTGATAGCCGAAGGATACATTTTTAAACTCGAAAGCGCCCTTGATGGGGAACTCCTTACTGTCCTCCTTGTCGGCCAGTCTCGGCTCCTCGTCCAGCACATCATAGATACGGTTCATACTGGTGATCAGCTGCATGACAGACCTGGGCAGATGGGTCATCCAGCTGAGCGGTCCGAACAGATAACCGCTGTAGGTCACAAACTGCACCAGTTCACCTACCGTCATATCTCCTTCCAGGACATGAATACCGCCGAAATAGATGGCGATATAGGTTCCCATACCCATCAGGAAGGTCAGAACCGGGAAAAACAATGCCCAGAAGGTCTCGTTTCTTCTCTGTACCTTGGCAAAATCCTTCGCCTTCTCCGTGAAGCGTCTGCTCTCCCTCTCTTCCTGTCCGAAACTCTTTACGATACGCATGCCGGAGATGATATCCTGCAGGCTGCTCTGCATTTCATCATACTTTAACCATTGTCTGTGGAAAATCGAATGGATATGATGCCAGAACATTCTGGTGATGATAAACACAACAATAATAAAAGCAAGCGTCAGCACCGTCATCTTCCAGTTGATGATAAACATCATCGTTACGGACACGATCATTGTCAGCAGACAGCCCAGCATGTCACCGAACACTTCCTCCATGAAAGCCCTGATCTGCTTGGTGTCTCTGGACACACGGTTCATCAGTTCCCCGGGCTTACGGTTATTGATGAAGGAAAGAGACAGCACCTGAATCTTCGCATACAGTTTCTTTCGAAGACTCATACTGATCGACGCTCCCAGCTTGACGCAGTTCCAGTACCGGTACATGATGATAACGATTCTGGTCACCAGCAGTGCGAAGCTGACTCCTATGAAAAGATACAGCTCCTTCGCCGTACCGGTTCCCGTTGCCAGACTGTGGTCAATAAAATATCTCTGCACCATCGGCGTCACCAGGTCAAACACGGAAGCGAGCACCATCAGCACTCCGATAAACAGTAGTTTTCCTCCGAATTCACCGGCCAGCGCGAGAAATTTCTTCAGTGCATCCGCCTTATCGTCACAGTAAGGGCACTTACTGGTACCGGGCAGCGCTCTGCCGCACTTTTCACAATATTTCTCATATTCCAGACTGATTACCCTGTCGGCATCCGTCAGTTCTCTGCCCTCTTCGCCGGCTTGGATGACGGTCTGCGCGCCCCTTGTCACATAGGCGACCCGGGTGATATGCTTCATGGAAAATCTGCACACACAGGTCTTGCTTCCGTCCTTGCCGAACACGGTGACGATACCGCTGTAAACCTGATGCTCACACTTAATCTTCTCACAGTCCCGCAGGAGAAAGCTTGCGGTACACTCTCCGCCCTGCAGCACCGCAAAACGCTTCGTGGTCACCACCAGCCAGGTCTTATCGGTATACTCCGTCACAGCATTCTTTTTCGCATTGTCGAAGCTCAAGTCCACCGGCACACAGTAAAGGATCCTCTCCCCGCTGTCGAGGGCAAGTGCCTTTTGATTGGCCTCGTTCAACTCATAATTTAGTTTCATGTCAATATCCTCTGATTAGATAAACAAATCCAACTTCTTTCTCTCCATCACGGTCAGCGCATACAGATCCGGCAACTCATATCTGTTGCCGTCGATATCGGTGATCTGGTATCTGGCACCGCCGAGATTGATGACCGCGTCACCGCCCATATGCGTCGTAAAACGGCACACACCGAAATCCGTCTGCACATGCCAGTACGCATAACCGTACTCATCCTTCACATCCATGACCTTGCGGATGACGGGCAGGAAATAGCGCAGTCGGATCTGCTCGCGGATCATCTCCTGTTCTTCCTTCTTCAAATCCTTCAGGGTACGGATGAGTCCGATCTCCTTTGCCTTCTCGTCCGCCTCCCGGATGGAGATAAACTCCTCCGCATCCGTCAGCGGAAAGGTCAGATATACGCCGACCCGCTCATACTTTTTCCCGTCTGTCTGCAGGGAAAGGAAGCCGCCCTCGGTACGCGCAAACACTGCATTGTCGCTGCTTAAGAAGCGCATCTGAAGCACTTCCTCCGATTCCTTTTTCAATGCCTCCTCGTCAAACTCCTGTAAGTCCAACAGATCAGGCATACCTCCGTTAAAATCTTCCATGTTTCTACCTCTTTCTTTTTTCTATGTCAAAACAAGCTGTTACTCAATTCCGCGCATCGCCAATGCTTTCGTCTGCAGCTGGGTCAGCTTATAGAAGGTGCCCTTCTTCTCCAGCAGCTCCTTGTGCGTACCCGCTTCCGTCACACGGCCGTCGTCCAGGACGATCAGGTGTGTGGCATTCCTTAAGGTCGACAGTCTGTGGGCGATGGAGAGCACGGTTCTTCCCTTCTCCAACTTCTCCAAAGACTTCTGAATGGCAAGCTCAGTCTCTGTATCTACGGCTGATGTGGCCTCATCCAGAATCAGGATCTTAGGGTCTGCCAGAATGGCTCTCGCAATGGAGATTCTTTGCTTTTCACCGCCGGATAAGCTTCTGTTGGAGGGTCCCAAAATCGTGTCGTAGCCCTGCGGCATCTTGCAGATAAAGTCATGGGCACTCGCCTGAATGGCAGCCTTGATGATCTCTTCTCTGGTCGCATCCGGTCTGGCGTATGCGATGTTTTCCGCAACGGTACCGACAAAGATATAGGTCTCCTGGGAAACCATGGCCACATTCTTGCGAAGCTCTTTAAAACCATATTGTCTGACATCCACGCCGTCCACCAGCACCTGACCCTCTCCCGCGTCATACAGTCTGGAGATCAGGTTAACCAGGGTGGATTTGCCTGCGCCGGAGCGACCTACGATACCAAGCACCTCGCCTGCCTCCACATGGAAGCTAACATCCTTCAGAATGGGCTTGTTGGGCTCGTAGCCGAAGGTAACATGCTTCAGCTCGATCTCGCCGCGGAATTCCTCGGGGCGGAGCGGGTTCGGCACTTCCTTCACTTCGGGAACCGCATCGATGATCTCAAACATACGCTGCGCAGAGTTCATCGCGTTGGTGTACCAGCGGAAGATTCTGGACATAAACTCGAGCGGCCACTTCAACTGCCCCACATAACCGGTGAAGGTCAGCAAAAGTCCCAGCTCCATATCTCCGCCCAGTACGATCAGCGCAGAGCCTGCCGCCCACACCAGGAAGGTCAGCATATCCTCAAAGATCCAGTACAGCGCAGAGAACTGACAGTCAAACCGCGCCACATCCAGTTCCGCATCACGCACGCGGCTGTTGTTCTTCTCAAAACGTGTCATCTCCTGTGCTTCCTGACCGAAGGCCTTCACCACTCTGGCTCCCGTGAAGTTCTCGTTCATCTGACCGTTGAGCTTCCTGTTGGCTCTGTGCCTCTTTCCGAAATAGTGCCACAGTCTGGGCATCATTCCGTAGCTGATGGCAAACAGCACAGGCATCAAAACGATGGCTGCCGCCGCCAGCAGGGGATTTAAGAGAAACATAATCACACAGGTGGCGATCATCGTTCCCACATTGATGAAGAAATAAGGGATTCCGTCGATAAAGAAGCTGGAAACCTCATCCGCATCATCGGAGACTCGGGTCATCAGTCCGCCGGTCTGCCTCTTGGTAAAGAAGCTGATGGACAATCTGCCCATGGAATCAAACACCTGACACTTCATCTTCGCAATGGTCTCAGAAGCGATCTTCGCAGTCAGAACGCCCTGCAGCATACCCATTCCCTGAATTACGATCTTGGTAAGCAGCATCGTGATGACTAGCACTCCGAGAGCCAGCAGATACCTGCCGGCCGGAATCTTGAAGATCTCAAGGAACCGGTCGTCCTTGGCAAGCACCTTGTCATACAGGATAGTACCGCTTAAATAGGGCCATACCAGATTCAAAAGAGCCGTTCCGATATAGCACAGTACCATGATGCAAAGCTCTGCTTTATAAGGCTTAAAATAGCCGACCACGCGAAACAGTATGGACTTCTTATCCATACATTTGGGACAGACCTTTCTCTCCTGGTCCGGATAGATCATTCCGCACTTGGGGCAGACATCCTTTCCTCTCTTCACATCCAGATCTTCCGCGCTGATTGTTTCGTGCTTCTTCTGCTTATCCAACAGCCTGCACAACCGCATGAAGGTTTCCATTTTGGTATTGGAGAACTGACACAGATACCGCTCCGTGCCGTCAATCACTCCCATGAGAACGCCGGTGGATACCTGACGGATGACCTCCAGCTTCTCTACCTTCTCCAGGTCATAAATCAACACGGCAGGCTCTCCTGTCAGACCGTTCTCGACCCCTGCAAAGCTGTCATATCCTCCGAAGCGGAACTCACGCTTCTCCGCATACGGATACTTTGCAAGAACCAGCTGCTTCGCAGTCAGTGCGGCGATTGATTCTGAAAATCTGAACTCTTCATCCAGATCTCCTACCGCTGCAAAGATGACATCCTCCTTGTTGATTCGGTACTTTTCCAGTACCTTTGTAAAACTTTTCGGTAAATTCATTTCTCTCACTCCTCACCTCATCGCCTTCCGAAAAAGGCAAAAAGAAAACCGGTACAACAAACCATTGTCATACCGGCATAAAACACAACCCAATATTCAGCATTGATGTGCGCAGATCAAAAAACCATCACATATCCTGAATTCCGGAGACAATACCATGATTTAATTTACTTCTTCTGATTCTTACAAACATCTTGATTGCCTCCTTTCTTACAAAACACAATTAACAGTCACTTTGTCACTATACTCCCGGTGGCAAATAATGTCAATACAAAATTTGATTTTTCTCAAAACCGCTCCGTTTCACGAAGGGCCTCTCCCTCAAGAGCGATCCCATACGCCCCGCCCTCTTTCAGGGTGTCCTGTTCAAAATAAGTGACCCTGACGGTCTGCTCACCCGAAACCTGCAGCATACTTCCCTCAATCCGGCTCTTCCAGCTGCGCTTTGTGCTTGCGGCCGACCTGTCGCTGCGTATCAATCGTGCTGGCTCTCTGCACACTTGCGTTGCCGTATTTTCCCCGGATGGAGTCAATTGCAAGGTCCAGCTTCTTGAGCTTCTCCCTGCGTCCGTTGTCCAAAAAGCTCATCTGCTCAAAGCCGTCTCTGTCAATGTCTGTCACCGCAAGTCCTACCAGCCTGAGCGGTTCCCTGTTCCAGCCTTCCTGCATCAGCGCTTTTGCGGTCTCATAGATCACTTCCGTCACATCGGTGGCGTCTGTCAGCTTTCTCTGATGAGACTTGTTTTTCCAATCAATCGTGCGGTAGCTCACTGCCACGCACTGACACCGTGCTTCCTCCGCCCGCATACGGGCTGCCACCACATCCGCCTGTGCAAGCAGCAGACGGTTGATCTGCTCTAAGGTAACCAGATCCTCCTCCACGGTCGTCTCCGCCGAATACCCCTTCGCCTCGTCAGGGATTTCCTGAACTGGCGAATCATCGAAACCGTTGGCAAAACGATGCAGATGATTCCCTGATTTTACACCCAGAAGCTGCCTGAGCAAGACAACATCAGCCTGTGCCAGCTCTCCGATGGTTTTAATGCCGGCGCTTATGAGTCTCTGCGCGGATGATTTTCCGCAGGTGAATAAATCGTTCACGGGAAGTCCCCACATTTTCTGCGGTATCTCCTCCGGGAAAAGCGTGTGTACCCTGTCAGGCTTCTCAAAATCACTTGCCATCTTGGCGCAGAGCTTGTTCCTGCCGATACCCACATTGACGGTAAAACCCAGTTCCTCCCGGATGCGGTCCTTGATCTCATGCGCTGTGGCCACCGGGTCCGGGTAGATGAGTCCCATGCCCGTCATATCCAAAAAAACCTCGTCGATGGAAAATGATTCCATCGCAGGCGTATATTCCCTGCAAATCGCTTTGAAGGCATGGGAGCATCGTGTATAAAGCTTAAAATCCGGCGGTACACAGACTAAATTCGGGCACTTTCTCAATGCCATGGACATCGGTTCCCCGGTGGTGATACCATACTTTTTGGCAGGAATCGACTTTGCAACCACTATCCCGGTCCGCTTCGTCGGGTCTCCGCCGATGCAGGAGGGAATCATCCGCAGGTCAGCTTCGCCGGCCCCAACTCTCTTCGCCGCCTCCCATGACAGAAAAGCGCTGTTGACATCAATATGAAACACCAGTCTGTCGTTCATGTTCTCCTCCCCTGAATGCAATGCCTTATCTTTCCGGCCTGTATAAGCCGGCTCTTACAACATCCGCTCCATAACAGAAAGCCCGGGCAAGATATCCTTCCCCGGACTTCCGATCCTTGTATCTGTCTGCAATCAGGCGTTTGCCTCGATTGTATGAGTTCCTCCCTCAAAACGGACATTTTCATCCATGGCTCCGAGGGCGATATGATCAGCGGAACGGATGATTACGGTACAATCCGATTCCTCGACATCAATCCTTGCATGATGGTCTCTGGCTCCCATGCCCATAACCTCGGCACCCTCTCCACTCAGCTGCAGGCGGCAGTGATTCGCCTGAATCTTCAGGTCACCTGCCTTACTTCCGATCAGGTTGGTGGTCTGTCCGCTCAAGGTAAGCGAAACCTCACTCTGCTCCATCCGGATGCTTCCTCCGGCGGACTGGTTGCTGCCGATTCCGCTTAACACGCCCCCGGATCCCATAATGGTCAGCTTGGAATTCCGGCAGACAACATCGACATCATCATTTGCACAGCCGATGCCCACACCGATTCCGACTCTCAAATCAAGCTGCAATGTGGTGTTGTCTATGTTGATCGGAACGGATTTGACAAATGTACCGATTCCGACGGCACGCTCACTGGCAGGTTCGATTCGAATCATTCCGGATGCGAGGCGGATACCGTTTCCTTCCTGCTGGAATCCTCCTCCGATCGCAACACCCTCATCTGCCTCTATCAGAATATCCACAAAGCCGGATCCGTTTAAGACAATATTGCCAAAAGCCGCGTCCGACCGGTTGCCGATTCCGTAGCTTTGTATTCCCTGAGCACGAATCTGCAGATTGCCGGAGCCCTCGATGGTCAGGCTGCTTCCTTCCGGTACGAAAATACCGGACTTCTGAAACTTATTCTCACCCTCGAGCACCAGTGTCAGATGTGCATTTTTGCCGATCTCAATGCAGGGAAGATCACGGAATCCCTCCAGGAATACATTGCGTATGGTGAGTCTGCAGTCACATCCGTCCATGATTTTCACGGACATCACGGCCGTAAAGTTTGTATTGCCGATCAGCGTAAACTCAGGCTGAGAGATCAAAATGCCTGTGTTCTGCTCAAGCGCAATACGCATCAGAGGCAGCTCCTGCACTCCGTCCACCTTAAAAATCTTGCGTCCTGACTGCGCCTGTCCCAGGATCCCGACATTGGTCAGCTCACTTCTGACGTCCGTATCGATCTCCTGCAGAATGTCAAAAGTCGGTCTTCCCAGATAATAGCCCTGAAGCAGATCAATACCCATCTGCACCACAACCTTCAGCTCAGCAGCAGTCTCCACGCCCTCCGCAAGCGCCATAAAACCGTTCGCATGGGCAAAATCAATCATACTCTTCACAAAATGCTGCTTCTTATCATCCTCATTGATGTCGGAAATCAGCAGCCTGTCAATCTTCACATAATTCGGCATATGCTTCAGAAGGTTTGTTGTATTGGCATAACCGGTCCCGTAATCATCGATGGCCAGCTTGAATCTCTGCGTTTCGCTTCTCTTTCGCAGAATCCTCCACTCTTCCTCCGGCAACTCGGCCGACTCGGTGATCTCCACGACAAAGCGCTCCCAATCGGTTCCGTACCTGTCCAAAAGCTCCTGATAGTCCGCCTCCGTGAGCAGATATCCCGGGATACTGTTGATGAAGACCTTGCGCTCTCCGAAGGCTTCCTGCTGACTCTGTGCAATTCCTATGGTGTTAAAAAAGCTAGCCTTCTCGATTTCATACAGCTTCTGATACTTTTTCGCATTCTCCAAAATGACAGAAGGGGAGATCAAGCCATCGTATTCTGCACGCATCAGCGCCTCATAGCCGAAAATCTTGCCGCTCTTCGCTTCAACGATCGGCTGAAAGGCATACAGGAAACTGTTCTTCTCGATGATTTCATTCAGCATCGCTTCTTCCTGCCCGACGGAGACCTTCTGATACATATGGTCGGAATGAGGATAGGTCTCAAGCAGTTTGCAGAAGACCTGCCTGCCCCTGATATTCACATAACCGAAAGCATCCGTAGGCGCATCCCAGAAGCCGGCTGACTTATAACAGGCATAGGAACTCTCGTCCCCTTCCAGAATGCAGGCGACAATTCTGGATACATCCAGAAACTCAAACGCCAGGCGTAGCGCAAGCTTCAATGCTTCGCGCCCGACACCGTTGCCCCGGATCTTAGGATCAAGGATAAAAGAACTGAAACGCATCATTCTTCGCTCCTCGTCCATATACTGCATCAGAAGATATCCGATCACTCGTTTATCCTCGCATATTGTCACCTGAAACAACCGATCGTTATCCACCAATGTGCTGCCGAAAGTCCGCAGCTTATCTGCATCAAGAGGATACTCTCCCCATTCTCCCGCGGACCATTGGTCAAATTCCCGTTCATTCCCAATCCATCCTGCGATCGACTCTGCATCGCTGTTCTTGTATGGTCGTAGTCTTAACATTCCGCATCACCCCGAACTCTGTGTAAGGCTGTGAAATTGTCGTCCGCCCAGCCTTATCCCTATAAAAAGATTGTACCACAATCGCTCACATTTTGAAATGTTTTTTTATCAGACGGTATTTCCGACGGTATATTTGTCCATGTTCCTGCGCCCGTGCCTGTCTTATGCCGGATGCTTACCTGTCGGTCCCGCATCCGCCCCAAAAAGCGATGCATACCGCTTGTACAAATCGAAATTATCACTTGCGAATCCGGCACAATTACTATATGATAAACAGTATAAGAACCTACTAATGAAACGGAGGATACCGATATGCATTTAGAATTTGATCAAAGCCTTTTGACCGGAAATGATATGATTGATACGCAGCACAGAGAACTCATTGCTAAGATTGACGATTTGTTGTCTTTTTGTGAAGAGAGCAAAGAAAAAGTGAAAGCAATTCAGATTCTCGGCTATCTTGCAGAATACACAGAGTTTCATTTTGCAGCAGAAGAAAAGCTGCAGGAGGAAATAGCCTACCCTGCCATTGATGCGCATAAGGCAAAACATATTGAGTTCAAAAAGGCAATTGAAGAGCTGCATGATATGCTGGAGGAGGAAGAAGGCCCTACTCCCGAGTTTGTCTCCGCAGTCCGCACCAACGTCGTGAAATGGCTGTTTGAACACATTCAGAAAATGGACCGTGATCTCGCCGACTATGTAAAAGCAAATTGATAACCTAAAACTCCCGGCCGGGTGTCTGCTGCACTGCCTTGAATGCAGGAAAAGCCGACACCCTGCCGGGATTTTTTATTCGGCATCCTCAATATCACAAAAAGCGGAAGCCATCCCCATCGAATGTAAATAAGAAATAAAGTGCCTGATACCGCTCTCCATTTCGTGCCTGTTCGGACAAATCTCCAGCAACTCTTTCGTCTTTTCAGGTTGATTCGCCTTGATATAGGTATAAATACATTCCGGCAAAAGCTCTGTTGACGCAAGCTCCGTAACCACTCTTGCATAGTCGGGATTGCTCTCCTGC
>JAEDDX010000136.1 GCA_016293615.1 Acetatifactor sp. | reverse complement strand
TTTCGCCGGGGATACTTTTTTTATGTTTTTCCGCTCACTTCTTCAGAAGGCCTTTCTTCTCAAGCCAGAGCACGAAGAACTTGTCGTAAAGAGAATACACACCCTTATCCTCCGTCAGAAAGTCTTTGTCGAGGAGCCCTTTAAGCGCGGAACTAACGCTGCTGGAGGAACTCAATGAGTATTTCTTGATGAACTTGCCTCCTTTGACCTGGGAGGCATGGCCTTCAGATGCTATAGCCAGCAGAAGATCCCTCTGCTTGAGGGGCATCTGGTACAGGAGAGACTCATAGCTGTCGGACGACATCCTTACAAGGAAGTCCACTGCTTCGTCTATCATTCCCGCATCGCAGCGGCAGGCTGCTTCTGTCCTGGCATACAAGATGTTGAGTACGCGGTGAATGTAACTTGTCACTCCATCGAAACGGTCATACAGAATGGCTACCACATCAGCATCGAGACTCTTTCCGTTTTGCTCAAACTTCTCCACAGCGAATTCGGTGTATTTGTCGAGAGAAATGGCCTGGAGGTTGATAATTGCCACACTTTGGTAGAACGGTCTTGACGGAGAAGTGAACATCCCGTTCATCAAATGCCTTTGACTTCCGGAGAAGATAAAGTGTGCATTTGTGGTTTTCTGGACATAGCTGCGCATTGTGGCCTCCACAGTGGATTCCGGGTATTTTGTAATCTGCTGGAATTCGTCAATGGCCACGATACAAGGTCTGTCGGCATTTTGGAGATAGGTGAATATTTCATCGAGTGTGGCGGCCGGATTTCTGATTTCCCCCAGTCCTACGCTCCACCCTGGCATTCCGTTGATGTCGAAACTTATTTCGGACCTCAGAGAACTTACGGCCGAGAGAAATTTTACCCACGCCGCCTTTCCTCTCGGCTTCAGCGCATCCAGGACAGCTTTGCCAAGCAGATTAACCAGGTCATTCAGGGATTTGGAAGCATAGATATCCACAAGGAAGCAGTAGTAATCCTCCCTGAATTCGTTGCAGTCGAAGATGTGGTTTATCAACTCCGTCTTGCCCAGCCTCCTCGGGGAGATGAGTGCTATATTGTTTTCATTTCTGAGCAGAGTTCTGATGTCCTCCGTCTCAGCCACCCTGTCGCAGAAATACTCCGCTCCGACATATCCGTTAGTTACAAATGGGTTTCTCATTGCATTGTCATTTTTGCAAATATAATGAAAAACACGAACATTACTACTTTATGGTTACCATAAAATGATAATCATTTAATGATGATGATTGTCGGCCGGCGTGAGATTGGCAGGCAAGCCGCCGTGCTTACCGGGCGCAATCCTGTCAATACTTCACCACTGTGCACCAGTTGGAATTGGAAGGAACAACATCAGTATTGGACCCGAAGATCGTTGAATGTTAATTTCTATATGTCGTCAAGACGTTACACTAGTTTGACAATTAACCTACTGACACACAAATATAATCTCCCACCCCGACATTTGCAAATCAGTGAGGGTGCTTACTGGTCAACCGAAATCAGGATAAGTCACCTTACAATCACGTTGCCGCACTTTACTGCTGGTTATTCCCGTTAAAAACGCTAAATTTGCAAATAGCAAAATAAAAATACTCATATAATGGCCCAATCCGTAGAACCCCAGATAGCCGACCTTGCCAACAGCTGGTTAAAGCATTACGAACTCAATTATTTTATTGAGCAAGAGGCTCCAAACTCCGAGATCAAGAATAAAAGTCAATATGCCGTAAATGGGGCTGTCCATTATACTTTACAGAATACCCAATATTTATGTACCTTTACAACGCTTACATAAAAAACCACTTATGAAATACCGCAAAGCAATATCTGCCGTCATCGATTCTGTCCTGTCAGTCATCATCGCTTCTGTGCTCATGCCCATCCATGCGAATGCCCAGGTTTTTGACAAACCTATCGTAGTAAACCTAGATGAAATCATAAGCGAGTATCCTGCAGCGGTGCACACTTTCATGTACCGGTATCATGATGCCATAATATCCTCCAAATTCAGCCAGAGAAGACTGGAGCGTATTACAGAAGCTTATGAGAATGCATGTACCCAAGAGCCTTCCTGGGAAGTGT
>JAEDDX010000074.1 GCA_016293615.1 Acetatifactor sp. | reverse complement strand
CGGGAAATGCTGTGCTGTCCCTGCATGATTTCCTCAAATGTTTTTACTACGGTGGGACAGGCAAACTTAGTTTCACAAAAAGTCAGCTGTGAACGACCGAGTTCTTCGTAATGTCTCGTACTGTTGGGACAGCTGAACATACAGCCATGGTCGACAAGGAGCTCCAGTTTGTCACGTTTCTTCAAGGTGAAAATTCGCTCGTCCTTATTCAGGAAAGAATCCAGTACCACAAGGTAATAATCCTTATCCAGTTCAGCCTCCACTTCCTCAATGGTTCTCAGGCATTTTGTAGTGGAAGAGATGATCTTAAAGTTCGGGTAATTGGTCCTGACATGGTCTTCAATGACCCGGGTATTCACCAGAACCTCATTCATGCCGTTGTCTGCCGCTTCGAGACAAATATTGGAAAAGGTATCGCTCATATGCTTCTCTTCCAGCAGGGGATTCGTGAAGGTAAAGCGGACGGCGATGCCTCTGCTGTTGAGTTCCCGGATGACTTTGTCCATGGTGGTTCTGGTGATCTCGCCAAAACCGACTCTGCCGCCGTTCCAGATACAGTTTGGGAAGGAACCGTAAGCTGCAGATATTTTGAAATCATCAAAGAACCACTGCGGGATATGTTCTATAAAGTCTGCAAGCATACAATAGAGTCCGGCATTGCTGTAAAAATCGGGGACATAGAAGTGAACTTTCTCCTTTGTGATGCTGGCAGATCTGTTCATTTCGTTCATTCGTTTTGCTCCTTTCTTAGGCGTGATTACAGTATATCACAGTTTTTTTCTTTTGTAACTCCTATTTCTGAATCGCGCGGCAGACAGTTTTTTCCCAAACCTTACATGTTTCAACAAATTAAGTTGTGGTAATGCGTGTTGTGTTATGCTATAATATCTCTGTATTGTTTTAAAGTCTTTTTACCAGAATGGTCTTCGTGAGGTGCGCTTATGAAGAGAAGGATAAAGTTAAAAGGTCATATAAAGTCATTCATACATATCAGCCTGTATCTGGGCGTTTTGCTGCTTGTGGTGGATGCGGCCATGTTCATGGTAGACCTGCGTGCAGGA
The DNA here is from genome assembly GCA_016293615.1 of Acetatifactor sp. Taxonomy (GTDB): domain Bacteria; phylum Bacillota; class Clostridia; order Lachnospirales; family Lachnospiraceae; genus Acetatifactor. Next base: position 10,492 of record JAEDDX010000074.1, on the reverse strand, counting down.
CTGTTGCTTTCCGGATATACGATACTGTATTTTGCAATCACGCTGTATCTGTATTTCTTCAACAAACCGCTGATTATGAATGAACTGGTGAGTTTTGCGACGGAATACGGACAGATCCAGAAGAAGCTGCTTCGGGAGATGGACCTGCCATATGCGCTGTTGGATGACACCGGTAAGGTGATCTGGACCAACGCGTCATTTGAGGCGGTGGTGCATCAGCCGAAGGGGTACAGCAAATCCTTCACGGGACTGTTCCCTTCGATGACAAGGGACAGGCTTCCCGACGACAATGGTATGGATGAGGCTCAGTATGAACTGGAGTATGAAGGGAATGTGTACATTGCCAAGTTCCGCAAGGTTTCCCTGAAAGAAATGGCGGGGCACAGCGACATCATCGATGCGGACGGCTACGACAGCTATCTGATCGCGGTTTATCTGTATGATGAGACGGCACTTCACATTGCCCTGCAGGAAGTGGACGATCAGAGTCTTGCGGTCGGCATGATCTATCTGGACAACTACGAGGAAGCCTTAGAGAGTATCGAGGAGGTCAGAAGATCTCTTTTGATCGCTTTGATCGACCGAAAGATCAATAAGTATATTCTCGCCATCGACGGTATCTGCAAGAAGCTGGAGAAGGACAAGTATCTCGTGATCATGAGGAAAAAAGCGCTTTCCCAGCTGCAGGAGAATCGGTTCGACATCCTGGAGGAGGTCAAGACCGTAAGCATCGGCAACGAGATGAAGGTCACCACCAGCATCGGAGTCGGCGTGGATGGACTGAGCTATGCACAGAATTATGAATTTGCACGAAACGCCATTGACCTTGCTCTCGGACGAGGCGGTGACCAGGCGGTCATCAAGACCCCGGAGAGTGTTATTTATTACGGCGGCAAGAGTCAGCAGGTGGAGAAGAATACCCGCGTGAAGGCCCGCGTGAAGGCACATGCGCTGCGCGAGATCATCACGGCGAAGGATCTTGTACTTGTCATGGGCCACAGAATGCCGGACTCCGACAGCTTCGGCGCGGCAGTCGGTATTTATCGTATCGCCCAGACACTTGGCAGAAAGGCTCATATCGTACTGAATGAGGTGCCCGCGTCCATCGGCTCTATGGTCGATTTGTTTCACAATAACCCCGAGTACAGTGAAGATATGCTCATTACCGGGCAGCAGGCACTGGATCTTGCCGGCGGCAACTGTGTCCTCGTAGTTGTGGATGTGAATAAGCCGTCGATTACAGAGTGTCCCGACCTGCTGAAGGTCTGCAAGTCCGTTGTCGTGCTGGATCACCACAGACAGGGAACCGAGACGATAGAGAGCGCGACGCTTTCCTATGTGGAACCGTACGCTTCCTCCTCTTCCGAGATGGTTTCCGAGATTCTGCAGTACATTGTTGACAATATCAAGATCCGCTCGGAGGAGGCGGACTGTCTGTATTCCGGAATCATGGTGGACACCAACAACTTTATGACCAAGACCGGTGTCAGAACCTTCGAAGCTGCAGCGTTCCTGCGTCGAAACGGTGCAGATGTAACCCGTGTACGGAAGCTGTTCCGGGAGGACGCTTTTGCCTACAAGGCGAAGGCAGACGCAGTCAGCCAGGCGGAGATCTACAGAACAGACTTTGCCATTTCCGTCTGTACGGCAGACGATCTGCCGAATCCGCCCATCATCGGTGCGCAGGCGGCCAACGAACTGCTGAACATTAAGGGAATCAAGGCAAGCTTCGTGCTGACTGATTATCAGAGCAAGATCTATATCAGTGCCCGTTCCATCGATGAAGTGAATGTGCAGATCATCATGGAAAGAATGGGCGGCGGCGGACATTTGAGTACCGCGGCGTGTCAGATGGAAGGCGTTGGGATCATTGAGGCCATTGGTGCCTTGAAGGATACCATCGATACCATGCTGGAGAATCACGAGATTTAAAACGAAAGAGAGGATTAGAACCATGAAAGTGATTTTGTTACAGGACGATAAAAAACTCGGCAAAAAAGGCGCTATCGTTGAGGTGAGCGAAGGCTTCGCCAGAAACTGCATCCTGCCGAAAAAGATCGGGGTTGAGGCGACTCCTAAGAATCTGAATGATCTGAAGCTTCAGAAGGCAAATGATGAGAAGCGTGCGAAGGAGATCCTCGAGGCGGCACAGGCTCTCGGAAAGGAGCTTGAGTCCAAGACTGTGGTTGTGAAGATCAAGGCAGGCGAAGGCGGTAAGACCTTCGGCTCCGTCTCCACCAAGGAAATTGCCTCCGCATTGAAGGAGCAGTACAATATCGATATCGATAAGAAGAAAATTCTGCTGGAGGATCATCTCAGGGCGTTTGGCAGTGTGGAAGTCCCTGTGAAGCTGCATCCCCAGGTGACTGCGAAACTGACGGTGAAGGTTGCCGAGGCATAGGACGGTTGTTGATCATCGTTGATATGAGCACAGAGATACTTTGGTGAAATCATGGAAGAAAATATAGTTAAGAGAAGCATGCCTCACAGCGATGAAGCGGAGCAGTGCGTCATCGGCTCAATGATCATGGATCGTGAGGCCATTGTTGTGGCATCGGAAATCATTACCGCGGAAGACTTTTATAACAGACAGTACGGCATTCTGTTTGAGACCATGGTAGAGCTGCATGATGCCGGAAGTCCCGTGGATCTGATTACGCTGCAGAATAAACTGAAGGAAAAGGATGTCCCGCCCGAGATCAGCGACCTCGGATATGTGAAGGCTCTGCTGGATGCGGTCCCGACCTCTGCAAACATTAAGTACTATGCCAATATTGTGGCTGAAAAATCGACGCTGAGGCGGCTGATCCGCCTGAACGAGGAGATTGCCAATACCTGCTATGTGGGAAAGGAATCGCTGGAGTTTATTCTCGAGGACACGGAGAAGCGTGTGTTCCAGCTGGTACAGAAGCGCAATACGGAGGAGTTTGTTCCGGTGCGCCAGGTCGTTATGAATGCCATCGACAAGATCGAGAAGGCGTCCAAGACCAAAGGAAGCGTTACCGGCATACCGACAGGCTTTATTGATCTGGACTACCGTACGGCCGGTATGCAGCCCTCAGACCTGATTCTGGTAGCAGCCCGTCCCTCTATGGGTAAGACTGCGTTTGAGCTGAATCTGGCGCAGTATATGGCCTTTAAGAAAAATCTGACGGTCGCCCTGTTCAGCCTGGAAATGAGTAAGGAGCAGCTGGTGAACCGTATGTTTTCCCTGGAGTCCAACGTGGATGCCCAGAAGCTTCGAACCGGTCAGCTCAACGATCAGGAGTGGGAGCGTCTGATCGAGAGTGCAGGAGTCATCGGCAAGTCCAATCTGATCATTGACGATACGCCCGGTATCAGCATCTCCGAGCTTCGCTCCAAGTGCAGGAAATACAAGCTGGAGCATAACCTTTCCATCATTATGATTGATTATCTGCAGCTGATGACGGGAAGCGGCCGCAGTGAGTCCAGACAGCAGGAGATCTCGGAGATCTCCAGATCCCTGAAAGCACTTGCCAGAGAACTGAATGTCCCGGTGGTTGCGCTTTCCCAGCTGTCCCGTGCGGTGGAACAGAGACCGGACCACAGACCGATGCTTTCCGACCTCCGTGAATCCGGAGCGATCGAGCAGGATGCGGATGTGGTTATGTTTTTGTATCGTGACGACTATTACAATCACGAGTCTGAGAAAAAGGGTATCTCCGAAGTGATTATTGCGAAGCAGAGAAACGGCCCCATCGGAACCGTTGAGCTTGCCTGGCTGCCGGAGTACACTAAATTCGCAAACCTGGAACACAAGAAAAAAGAGAATTAAGCAAATGTTTACGAAAGAGAATGAGCAGACCGCCCATTCTCTTTTATTGTGTAGCGAGGAAGGAAACCAAGCGCAGGGCGAAGCGTTGCTTCGCCCGGGAAGCAACCATTTGGTTTCACCCGAGCGTAGGGAGAATCAATACCTACTATGCAGAAAGGAGTACCCATGGGGGAAATGATTTTGATTTCAGATGCTGCAAAAGAAATCGAGGTGGAGAGCCATGTGCTCAGATACTGGGAGGATGAACTTCACCTGGAAATCAAACGAAACGAGCTGGGACACAGATACTATACGAAAGAGGATATAAAACAGTTGAAACAGATCAAGGAGCTGAAAGAGAGGGGACTGCAATTGAAAGCGATTAAGATGATTCTAAGAAACGGTAAGCTGGACAGGCTGGAGCAGCCAAAAGCTTCGGAGGCGAATGTGGCCGCCAAGACCAAAGAGGGGATTCGCTACGAGGAATTGCCCGCGGAAGAAGAGATCGCAAGGCAAATCAGCGAGGATGCCTGTGAGCAGGGAAAAGAGGCAGAGAATCCGGAAGGCAGGCAGGAGGCGCCTGTGATGGCAATTGACATTGTGAAAACTGCCGAACCGGCAGAAGATGCGAGGGACGACAAGCTTAAGAGGCTGCAATGGCTGTTCCAGCAGATGATGCAGGAGGCTCTGCAGGAAAACAACCGACATTTGTGTCAGGAAATCCGGAACAGCGTTGTAAAGGAGCTGGATTATCAGTTCCGTGCGCAGGAGGAGCGGGAAGAGGAGAGGGACCGTCTGTGCAGAGAGCGGGATGAGGCCTATTACCGGAAGATGGACGAACTTCTGCGCAGAAAGAGCAGAAGATTCTTTCATACGGACAAAAAAAGAAAAGGCGCCTCATAACAGAAGCGCCTCAACTTTTCGTATTGGGTTGAACGGAAAGGCTTATGCCTCTTCGATAGCTCCAACAGGGCATCCGCCTGCACAAGCGCCACAGCTTACGCACTTGTCAGCGTCGATTTCAAACTTACCATCTCCCATGCTGATTGCTCCAACGGGGCAGGTAGCCTCGCAAGCACCACAAGCTACACAAGCGTCACCAATCTGAAATGCCATTGCTTTGTCCTCCTTATTGTTTGACATAATGTCTTCGTAATCGAGTTCATTGTAATATATTTGACCATAAAATGCAATGGATTTTCAGAAAATTATTGATGTGGAGAAAATTAACAGTCCGTCTGGGCTTCTGCTCTTCTTGCCTTGATGCCGTCGATAATGGCTTTCTTTTTCTCCAAAATCTTGGTCTTGTCCATGGGCGGCACGCCCTTTAACTTATACTCCATACCGAGGCTTTCGTACTTCTTCTCACCCATGGTGTGGTAGGGAAGAACATCGAGAGCCTTTAAATTGCTGAACTGTCCGATGAAGTACCCCAAATCGTAGAGATATTTTTCGTCATCCGTGATTCCGGGAACGACAACATGGCGGATCCACATATCGACATGCTTCTCGTTCAGATATGCCGCAAACTTCAGGATGTTTGTGTTCGGCTGGCTGGTAAGCTCCTTGTGGTGTTCGGGGTCGATGTGCTTGATGTCGAGCATCACGAGGTCGGTCAGCGCCATCAGGCGGTCCATTTTCTCCATAAAGACAGGGCTGTCCGGATTGAAGGCGATGCCGGAGGAGTCAATACAGGTATGAATGTTCTTCGCCTTGGCAAGCGTGAAGAGCTCAATCAGAAAATCAACCTGCATGAGGGGTTCTCCGCCGGTGACGGTCAGGCCGCCGCCGTTGGCGTAGAACGGGCTGTTTCTTTCGTACTGCTCAATAATATAGGAGGGTTCCATCATGGTGCCTCCTGTCATGGACCAGGTGTCCGGATTGTGACAATAAGCACATCTCATGGGGCATCCCTGTACGAACACAACAAAACGCGTGCCGGGTCCGTCAACGGTGCCGAAGCTCTCCAGAGAATGAATTCTTCCTTGCATTTTTATCATTTCCTTTCTGAAAAAATAGAGTCTCCTGTCCGAGATTTCTCTTTTTACAGTATATCAGAAAAGTGCCGAAAATAAAAGGATGCAGGAAAAAAATCTCTCTTTTTGCAACAGCATCCCTGCGCTTTGACCCGGTATTCAAACCGGGGACACACAGAGACAGACGAAAATGTCTCCCTGAAAGACTTGGGGTATCTGCGGGAGAGGTGCCTTAAGAAGGTGAGAATATTTGCCCGCCGGTATTGATATTCTGTCGGAAAAAAGGTATGATTATCATACAGACAATTGTCAATAGATGTAACGGGGATTGTTACCATGCAAAAGAAGATCGGTGTTTTTATCGGGGATATCCAAAACGAATATCCGAAAGTGATTATCAAAGCAATTTTTGAAGAAGCGGACAGACTGGGGTATGATGTCCTTGTGTTTGGCATGTACGGCAGTTACGGAGATAATCTGCTGTATGCCGAGGGCGAGAAAAATATGCTTTATCTGCCGGACCTGTCAAGGCTCGACGGTATCATCGCGTGTGAGGATACCTTTGATATTGATACGCTGGAAGGGGAACTGGAGAGACTGCTTCTCGAACGGGCGAAGTGTCCGGTGGTATATCTTCGCAGAGAGAAGAAAGCATTTTACAATGTTTTGATTTCCAGCAAAGAACCGATGTATCAGATGACGAAGCACTTCATTGAGAAGCATGGGCTCCGGGATATCTGCTTTATGCAGGGACCGATGACCTATTCGGATGCGATCGAAAGATACGAGGGCTTTTGCGAGGCGATGAGTGAAGCCGGTATTCCCATTACCGAGCATATGGTTTTTGAGGGCGATTACTGGAGAGAAAAAGGCAAAGAGGCGGTCGACTGGTTTATGAAGGACCGTACTGCCTATCCTCAGGCCATCATTTGTGCGAATGACTACATGGCGATGGCGGTGGGGGATGAATTAAAGAAAAGAGGCGTCCGGATCCCTGAGGATGTGTGCCTTTCCGGATGCGATGACACGTTCGAGGCACGCCGATATTCTCCTTCCATAACCAGTATCAGAGTGGATTTTGCCCAGCTGGCGATTCGGGCAGTACAGATGATCGACAATATCTGTCATGGCCTGGAACAGCCGCAGAACGAGTATATCTATCCTGTGAACCAGTACCACAGAAGCTGCGGATGTGAGGCGCAGATAGAGATCGATGACCTGTCTGCCTTATTGAGAAAGATTGCGGCACAGGATGACAATATGAAGTGTATCATGTTTATGACTGCAGAGTATCAGGATACCTACGAGGAGGAGGAATACCTGAGAATTGCAGACAATTTCTTCGGAAATACGCGGGCGCACAGAGGGTATCTGTGTCTGTGTACGGAGGAACAGTCTGATGACACGGACCAGAAGCGGGTAAAGTATTCTTCCCGCATGGTATTGAAGCGTATCTTTACGGATGAGGGCAAGGCGATTGTCTGCAATGAAGAATTCGACCGTACGGATATTCTTCCGCCGCAGTATTTCAGCGAGGAGAAGAGCAGTCATTATATTTTGCTCGGCATTCACCATAAGAACCGCTCGTTTGGCTATCTGGTGCTGACTTTTGAGGGCGATAACTGGGTAGATGGCTATATGCAGCCCTATCTGACATGTGTTGCCAAGGTAATCGAGGAGGCCGAGGTTCACAGACAGCTGACTGATATGGAGGAACTGCGAAAGCTCTATCAGATGGACCCGCTGACCGGCATTTACAACCGCAGAGGCTTCGAGCGACAGCTTCATATCCTGTATGACGAGATGGAGGAGAACGGAGGGTATCTGTCTATTGTCAACATCGACATGGACAATCTGAAATATATCAACGACAATTTCGGACACGCGGAGGGGGATTTCGCCCTGTGTCTGCTGGCGGATACCCTAAGGAGTATTCTGGTCGGAAGGGAGATATGCGCCCGCACGGGCGGAGACGAGTACAGCGTCCTTCTTGTATCGCGGGACGGAGCCCGACACAGGGAATTCGCGCAGTTTTTCGGTGAAGCATTGAATAAAGCCGTGGCGGCAGCGCAAAAGCCTTACCCGATCGAAGCAAGCTTCGGAATCTGCTGTATCAATGATGAGCCTGAGCTGTCCCTGATGCTCTGTCTCCAGAAGGCCGACGAGAGAATGTATGCCATGAAGAAGGCCAGAAAGGCGCAGAAGGAGACAGGGACTGTTTAGACTTTCGACATTGGCACATAATCATAAATGTTCGCAGCATAGGAACATAACAAAACCGCCCGGACCAATCGGTCCGGGCGGCTCCTTTGTTTACCGGTTAAGGCAATCGATTAGATAGCCTCATGGAAAGTACGGGAAATAACATCAGCCTGCTGCTCGGGAGTCAACTTGATGAAGTTAACTGCATATCCGGATACGCGGATGGTAAGCTGAGGATAATTCTCGGGATGCTTCTGAGCATCCAGTAAGGTATCTCTGTTCAGAACGTTAACGTTCAGGTGATGGCCGCCCTTAGTAGCGTATCCATCCAATAAGTTTACAAGGTTATCAACCTGTGCGGAACTTGCTGCCATAATTTTGTCCTCCTATTATTTAATCATAATTTACTGGTAATCGTCTAATCCCTGATGAAGCGTCGGTACACTGCATGCGAGGGGAGTTCTTGAGCAATCAGTGCAACCCATTGTCTGGACACTTTTTGCCTCCTGCTCCTGTTCACTGTAGTCCACATTGACATGTCCTACACCGCCTGCCATGCCGGAATCAAGCATTTTCACCAGATCATCAATCATCTTCTTCTCGTCCATTGTGCACCTCCGTTTCAAAAGGGTATTATTTTGTTTTGGTTGGGAGCCGCAGGGGCTTATTTCAAATCGATGTCGATATCGCCTGCGAATACCTGATCCTCTTTACCAAGAGCTCCGGGGATGATGGTGAAGGTATTGGAGATACCATCCTGTGCATCCTTGAAAGGAAGCTTGGAAACAGAAGCCAGGGAAGCTACTGCACCATGAGTATCACGTCCGTGCATCGGGTTAGCACCGGGAGCGAAAGGCTGTCCCTTCTTACGTCCGTCAGGTGTGTTACCGGTTGCCTTACCATAGGTTACATTGGAAGTAATGGTAAGGATGGAAGTGGTAGGAACACCGTTTCTGTAGGTGTGATGTCTTCTTACTGCAGTCATGAAGGTATGAACAACCCACTGAGCGATTTCATCTACACGATCATCATCGTTACCGTACTTAGGGAAGTCACCGGTGGTCTTGAAGTCAACGATGATACCATCCTCATCACGGATAGGCTCAACCTTAGCGTACTTGATAGCGGACAGGGAGTCTGCTACGATGGACAGACCTGCAACACCGGTAGCGAAGTATCTCTTAACATCTCTGTCATGAAGGGCCATCTCAGCTCTCTCATAGCAGTACTTGTCATGCATGTAATGGATGATGTTCAGGGTGTTTACATAAACATCTGCCTGCCACTCCAGCATATCAACAAACTTGCTTACAACATCATCGTAATCAAGTACATCACCAGCAACAGGACGATACTTAGGACCAACCTGCTTCTTGGTAACCTCATCCACACCACCGTTCAAAGCGTAAAGCAGACACTTTGCAACGTTTGCACGAGCGCCGAAGAACTGCATTTCCTTACCGATTACCATGGAGGATACGCAGCATGCGATACCGTAGTCATCGCCGTGGGTTACTCTCATCAGGTCATCGTTCTCATACTGGATGGAAGAAGTCTGGATAGACATCTTTGCACAGTATTTCTTCCATGCTTCAGGAAGTCTTACGGACCAGAGTACGGTCAGGTTGGGCTCGGGAGAAGGTCCAAGGTTCTCAAGAGTGTGCAGATAACGGAAGCTCATCTTGGTAACCATGTGACGTCCGTCTACACCAACACCTGCCAAAGACTCGGTAACCCATACAGGGTCGCCTGCGAAAATCTGATTGTACTCAGGAGTACGTGCGAACTTAATGCAACGAAGCTTCATGATGAAGTGATCAACGAATTCCTGAATCTGCTCCTCGGTGAAGGTACCGTTCTTTAAGTCTCTCTCTGCGTAAATGTCAAGGAAGGTGGAGGTACGTCCAAGGGACATAGCAGCACCGTTCTGCTCCTTAACTGCACATAAGTAACCAAAGTAGGTAGCCTGAATTGCTTCCTTAACGTTGGTTGCGGGATTGGAGATATCGCAGCCGTAGGAAGCAGCCATCTCCTTCATCATCTTCAGAGCAGTGATCTGCTCGGAAATCTCCTCACGAAGACGGATTACATCATCGGTCATAACACGGCCGGTGGAATCCTTCTGCTCCTGCTTATCCTCGATCAGTCTGTCAATACCGTACAGAGCAACACGTCTGTAGTCGCCGATGATACGTCCACGGCCGTATGCATCAGGAAGACCGGTAATGATATGTGCGGAACGGCATGCTCTCATCTCCTGATTGTAAGCATCAAAGCATCCTGCGTTGTGAGTCTTTCTGTGAGTAGAGAAGAACTCGGAAATCTCAGGATCTACCTCATAGCCGTTGTCAGCGCAAGCCTTCTCTGCCATACGGATACCACCGTAAGGCTGTAAGGAACGCTTGAAAGGCTTATCGGTCTGGAAACCTACGATGGTCTCCTTGCTCTTGTCAAGGTATCCGGGACCATGGGAAGTAATAGTGGAAACAACCTTGGTGTCCATATCAAGAACGCCGCCTGCTTCTCTTTCCTTCTTCTG
>JAEDDX010000073.1 GCA_016293615.1 Acetatifactor sp. | reverse complement strand
GAGAATATTGATTGCTTTGTTTTGCTCAGTTATAATACTGACAGTAAACAGTGTATCTGTAAATGCACACACGCATGCATATTCTGAGATTGTGCAGGAAATCTCGAATACACCGGGTCCGTCCCATCCCTATATTGTTGGAACTTTAACGGATAGCAATGGAAAAGTTACATATATTTATGGAGATTGCGAAACTGTGTTCAGAACATTTCGGAAATGCTACAAATGTGGGTGCGGTGCTAGAGGGGAGTGTTTCAGAATATCGCATCTTAGAACACAAAAACTGTAACAGCACAGATTAATTACTAACACGATCCTTTTTGGCGGAGAGAATTCATGAATTTGAGAAAGAAAGACAGAATTTATATTTTCATTTTGGCTCTTTTGGTGCTTTTGGGGCTTGTGGGGTGCGGCAAAAGTGATGATGAGCCTGCAAACCTTGAGACAGAAGTTCCCGGGAGGTATTATACCATTCATGAAATCTCCCTGCCGGATGGAGATGAGGCGATGACGGATTTCTTGTCTGAAGCCGGATATGTGGAAGAACTCAGTATCGTGTCTGTAGGTAATAAATTATATCGTACTGCGAGATGTGTCCATGAAGAGGACGATATTTCTGTTTATGAAAATGAGATATATTTTCAAACCCTCTGTGCTCCCTATAAAGAATGGAACACAATTGTTATTGGTGAGTATGGTTCCTTGCAATATACGGGCGAGATCAGGATTGACAGCAAAGGCGTTATTATCAAAGAGGATCCTTCTGCCATATTGGATCCCTTTCGTGAGGTGACGGATAGTTCGGTCGCGGCGCAAAGCGGAGAAAAGGTCTACTGTGCGGATATATATGGAGTCTGGCAGTCAGAAAACGGACAGGAACCTATAAAAATCATAGATTTTGTCAATGCGGGATATCTTCTTTGGGAGGTTTGCTCGATTGAAGCTAAAGAGAATGGAAAGCTGCAGGTGCTGGTTGAGTATGAAGAGGGAAGAAGCCTTCTGCAACTGGAGGAAAAGCAGGGAACAAAACCACAAAAGCGGCAGATTGTGATAACCATGGCATTTGAAGATCCTGTTTTAGTGGATTTGGTAACGAGATTCAACAGGCAGAGTGATGAGTATCGGGTAGAGCTGAATATCTGCGGAGAAATACAGGCGCAGTCAATGCTTGAAAAAGTACCCATGGAAGTAATGTCGGGCGGAGGCCCGGATCTTTTGTTAGGGATCTACGCAGAAAATCTGGCAGAGGAAGGTTTTTTGGAGCCATTGGATGATTGTCTGGAAGAGAACGGTGATTATTTTCAGAGTGCAATCGAGTGTAATCGTGTTGATGGTGTTTTGTATGGGATTCCCTATATGCAGGAACTATTTGCGGTGGCGTATGACAGCAAGGTAATAGGAGAGAGAAGCACCATTACAATAGAGGAGCTGATGGACGCAGTAAAACAGTCTGATGTGGAGCTCCTTTGTTCCGGGATGGATGAAATGAATTCGCTCCTTTATTTTGCCCTAAGCGATAACACCAATAAAAACTATATAGATTGGGAAAAAGGAATCAGCCATTTGAAAGAACAACCTTTTATCGATTTGTTGGAATTTGTGAAACGGTATGGGGACAAAGGGCAGATTCCCTCACAGGATTTGCCGGAGAGTTATACGGCGGGAAAAGTGGCAGGAACAAGTCTGGCATTGCTTAATGGTGAATTGCTGGAGTATGTCAGGCAAGCCTTTGGAGGTGATGTTGTTGTCATCGGATATCCCAGTGAAAGGGGCAGCGGAATTTATACACAGACGCTTAGTCTTTCTGTGAATGTAAATGCTGCTGAGAAAGAGGGAGCCAAGGCATTTCTCAGATTCCTTATCTCAGAGGAGAATCAGATGAGAATAGCAGAGAAAAGTAATAGGATACCACCATTGGGTGTGAACATTGTAAGCTATGCTTTCCCGGTGAGAAGAAAGGCGCTGGAACGACAGATAGAGCTAAAACAGAAGGAAAAACCGGATGAATATCTGAGCACTAATCTGCGAGACGGGGTTACCTATCAGCGAAAAGGGTTGAGTTCGGAAAATAGAAGGATATTGGAGTATTTGTTTGAACAGGCAGAACCGTTGAAATGGAATATACTCCCTTTACAGAGTGTGGTAACAGAAGAATTGGAGCCCTTTTTTCTGAATCAGAGATCTGCAGCAGAGGCAGCCGAAATACTTGACCGCAGAGTTCAGATCTACTTGGATGAGAATGGGCGGACAGGACAATGATGAATTTTCTTATCTGCGGATGTTTTTGAGCAAGAAGATGCACCTGCTCGATTCATTTGGGAAAGCATAAGACAGCAAATACACAATGCTGCTAAAAAAATACAATCAGTGAATGATTCATTCCGTTTTAGGATACGAGATTTGTAAGGACCCGTCGTTATGACAGGTCCTTTATCAGTTTCTGAATCATCATGCGGCTGGTTTCTCTGTGAATTCCGGAGTAACCGACGGACTCGGCTTTGTGCAGAAGGTATTCGTGACAGGCAATGACCAGTTCGGGACGCCGCATCTCCAGCATGACAGGAGAAGAGGAGGGACGGATCAGCATTGCGGGGCGGGTTGCGCTTTCCGCTGCGGAACAGACTGATGAGGGAGGGGTCCACGGACAGGGGATGTGCGAGCTCCTTGTTGGAGGTTTGTGTGATGTTCATCAGAAAAATGAGTTTGTCGTGAAATTCCATACAGCCTCCTGACATGTTTGCGGTCATGTGTTTTTGAATGATCAGGGTTACAAGCAGATTATATGTCATTTAGCGTGAAAAAAGGGGCTGGATAACACGTTCTTTGTCATTTATCTTTACATTTATGCCGAAATTGTTATTTTTTGAAATTTTGACGAGAAAAATTTGTCAGTGTGTGTTACAATAGAAAAAATCGGTAGAAATTAGGAGATGGGAATGCAGTTACAGGATTTTTATGTTTTGACCGGCGGAGATTTTGCTGCCGTGAAGGGAAGGTTTTTCAAGGAGGAAATGATCGAAAGATTTGTGCTTCGTTTTCTTGAAGATCCAAGCTTTGGCGAATTGAGCCGTGCTCTGGAGGGGAAAACCGTCACAGAGGCGTTTCGCGCAGCACACACGCTGAAGGGTGTATGCAGCAATCTTGGCTTTGACCGGCTGGGTAACTCTTCGTCTGAGTTGACGGAATACTTAAGAGGCAGGGAACAGGCATTGGTTGACTGGGAGCAGTGCCGCCTTCTTTTCGGGAAGGTAGCTGAAGATTACGGTCAGGTAACCGAAGCGATCAGACAGCTGGATTCGTATTCGGCGTGAGAATAAAGAGGGGCAGGAGAGGGAAGTATGGACCAAAAACAGATACTTGTGGTGGAGGACAATAAACTGGAGCGTGACATGCTCAGGGAGATTCTGAAGGATAAGTATGAGATTCTGGAAGCGGAAAACGGCGAGGAAGGTCTCGCCATCTTACAAAAGAACCGCGAGACAGTCAACCTGATCCTTCTGGATATCATAATGCCTGTGATGGATGGTTATACCTTTTTGGATAAGATGAAGGCAGACTCTGTATTGGGGCTGATTCCTGTCATTGTCATGACGCAGAATGATTCGGAGGCTGACGAGATTGATGCCCTAAAGCACGGCGCGACGGACTATGTGCCCAAGCCCTATCATCCTGAGGTCATCAGGCATCGGATCGCGAACCTTTTAAGACTGCGCGAGACTTCGGCGATGGTGAATCAGTTTGTCTATGACAGACTGACCGGAACCTATACCAAGGAGTATTTTTACAGAAAAGTCAGGGAGATCCTCGATCAGAATCCGGATACGGAGTATAACTTACTGTGCTGCAATCTGGAGAATTTCAAAATATATAATGATACCTTCGGCCGTGAGGCGGGAGACCGGCTTTTGATAGAGGAAGCCAGGATCCTGCAAAACAGAGTTGCACCCGAAGCCATCTGCTGCCGCTATACGGCGGATCGTTTCTTATGTCTGACAGACAGGGAGAGCGAGCGGAAGGGCAGGGAGTGTTTCAGACAGGCGCGAGAATACACACGCTCGGAGCTTTCGGAGAATATTTCCGTAAAACTGGGTGTGTATGAGATCTTTGACCGTCAGGCACCTGTGGAGCAGATGTGTGACAGGGCGCTTTGGGTCGTGGATACCATCAAGGGAATCTATGACCGGCATGTCGCAGTGTATACGGATGATCTGAGAAAGCAGCTGGTTCGTGAGCAGATGATCACAGATGCGATGGAGACGGCCCTGTTTGAAAAGCAGTTTGTCGTATATTTTCAGCCGAAGTACAATCTGCATGACGGAAGGCTGATGGGAGCGGAAGCACTGGTGCGCTGGATTCACCCCGAGTGGGGCTATATGTCGCCGGGCGAGTTTATTCCGCTGTTTGAAAAGAACGGTTTTATCAGTAAGCTGGATGTTTATGTCTGGGAGAAGACCTGTGAAAAGCTCAGGGAGTGGATGGATAAGGGATATCAGGTAGTGCCTGTCTCCGTCAATGTATCCCGCGAGGATGTATATCATGCTTACCTGGTAGAGCATTTCTGCAGCCTGCTTGAACAATATCGTGTCGACCCGTCATATCTGCATCTGGAGATTACGGAGAGTGCCTACACGAAACACCCCGAACAGATCATCCGCATCGTGGAGGATCTGCGCAGACGCGGTTTTGTCATTGAGATGGATGACTTCGGAAGCGGTTATTCTTCCCTGAATATGCTCGGACAGATGGCAATCGATGTCATCAAGCTGGATATGGGCTTCATCAGAAGTGAGTTGAAGAAGCCGGTGGAGCAGAGTATTCTCAATGATGTAGTCAATATGGCGCACAGACTGCATCTGAATGTTGTCGCAGAGGGCGTGGAGACCGCAGAACAGAAGACACGCTTAAGGGAACTCGGTTGTGACTGCGCGCAGGGGTATTACTACGCGAAGCCTCTGCCGGAAGCCCAGTTTGAGGATCTGCTGAAAAAGAGTCAGAGTGATCAGGAGAATACAGAGCAGTCCGCTCCCGAATTCCAGCCTGCGGGTGCAAAGAAAACGGCCCTGGTCATTGAAGACAATCAGATCAACCGTGATATTCTTGGCGAGATTCTCGCGGAGGACTACTTCGTCCTGACAGCGAAGGACGGTCAGGAAGGTATCGAGATCCTGAAACAGCAAAACTATGCGATCTCCGTTATCCTGCTGGATATTCAGATGCCTGTCATGGACGGATACGAGTTTTTGGAGAAGTTGCAGGCGAATCCTTATTTCAACCATATTCCCGTCATCGTCACGACGGTGCTGAGCAGCTTTGAAGAAGAGGAGAAATGTCTGAAGCTGGGCGCTTCCGACTTTATCGAGAAGCCGTATAATGCAAGGCGCATCCTGATGAGAATCAATAATCTCGTGCATCTTAAGGAATACGGCAGCATCCTGTCCGGAATGGAGATCGATTCCCTGACAGGCTTTAAGAACCGCAAGGCTTACTTTGAAGATATTTCTGCAATCGAGCATGACCCGAAGCGCAATCAAAAGCCGGTGGGTATTGTGTTCGCCGATATCAACGGCCTGAAGACGATCAACGACAGCGAGGGACATGAGGCAGGCGATCATCTGATCGCCGAAGTTTCGGGCAAGATCCGGGATGCCTTCGGTGATTCCGAGATTTACAGACTGGGCGGAGACGAGTTCGTGATCTTCTGTTTTGCGGACACGAAAGAACGCTTTGAGGAGAAGCTTGCGGTACTGGAGAAGTCCTGGAACCGCGACCGTTCCGCGGCGCTTGGAAGCGTATGGCTGGAACAGGCTGTGCATCTTGAAGAATCCGTCACGCTGGCAGACCAGAACATGTACCGCAACAAGAGCAAGGCATATCAGAAGAAGCATCCGCTCTATCGTCAGTCGAAGGATAAGGTGTCGGATGAGATGCTTTGGAAACTCGAAGAAGTCTCCGAGCTTCTGCCCGGCGGATTCCTTTGCTTTGAGGCAGGGGCGGATGGGCAGATCCTGTTTTGCAACACAGGGCTTGCCGGACTGTACGGATGTGAGTCGAGAGAGGAATTCCTGGCGTTGACGGGAAGCTCTTTCCATAAGGCGGTGCATCCCGACGACCTTGCGCGTACACAAAGCCTGATAAATGCCCGGAATGAGAAGGAATCGGAGACCCTTAGCGTGACCTGCCGTATCGTCCGTAAGGATGGAGAGGTCAGAACGGTCCGGGGCTTCGGCAGATTTGTACATACCAGTACCCGTGGTGATGTCTTCTATGTCTTCCTCAATGAAGTGTCAGAAGGGAAGGAAAGCGGAAGAAACAAAGAGATACCATAAGGAACCGATCAGAAGCCGGCTTCCCTGCTTCGCTTGCGAAATACGGAGGGAGTCATATGGTGATAGTTACGAAACGCTGTGGAAAAATGCTCCGCGGAGGAGTATCCCAGGGTTTCGGCGACGGAAGATACAGAGGCGTTTGTCCCGCGCAGGAGACTGCAGGCAGCGGACATTCTTGCCTCTGTTTTTTTCTCCATAAAAGTCTTGTGATAGTGGATCTGCAGCAATCGTTCGGTCTGGCGGGTGCTGAGGCCGATCTGGCACGCAAGGCTTTCCAAGGTGATGTCGTGATAATGATAGAGAAAGGCTTCCTCGATGGTAAGATAGGTCAGAACCGCAGGATTGAGGCTTTTTCCGGAACGGTCTGCTTCCGCGGGCAGAGAATCCGTATATCCGCGAACGAGCATGACAATGATCTGCTGTAGCAGAGACTGCAGCATGAGCTCATACCCTGTCTGTCGGTTTTCCAGTTCCCGAATCAGCAGACTCATGCATTCGCGGATGGAAGTATCCCCCTGTCCGAACCAGAAGGGATGGGCGGCAAACACTTCGGTCAGGGAACGTTCCGTTCTTTTTCGTTTGTCTGCGGAACGAAGCTTCAGATAGATACAGTACTCTGTCATGGGCGTCTCCGGAACGGAGATCTGCTCATGCTCCACCCCGGGTCCGGTCACAAACAGGGTCCCCGGTGCAATAGGGTAGATGTTACCCTCGGCACGCAGCGTTCCGTACCCATACGGAATATAGTGAATCTCATAGCTGTGTTTGCTGTGACTGTGCATCGGCATCAGAAGAGGAAGCTTCTCCAGGCAGATGCTGATGACGGTAAACTCCACATTTTCTATTGTGAAAGATAAGTTCAGGTCGCGATACTTCATAAGGATACCTCTTTTGGAACGGAAGGTCAGGTTTTAGGGACTGCTATCTATCATTCTAACAGCCAAAGGTCGCCTGTCAATGCCCCGGAGTGCGAAAAGGGAGCAGAGAGTGTGAAAAAATGCGCTGATGCGACAAAAACGCAGGAGTATCGTCATCCATCCGTCTTGTTTTGGCATGTCCGGAGAGTATAATAAAGGTATGGACCGAAAGAAGCGCACCTGCCGGATTTTGGCAGATGGGAGCGGCTTTCGTCTTCCTGAGAGGACATAAAACCGGGAGGTAAGTATGATTGTAAAAGGAACCTATTTTCAGAATGATGCGGACAGACCGCTTGTCTACGGCGACGTAGAGATTACCAATGTGAAGAGAAAGAGACTGCGTGGCGAGGAGGAGAAGGAAGGGATCCTGTGTGAGCCCGTCATGGTCGGCTTCTGCGGAACCGACAATGAACTGATGCATATGGGCAGCGAAGGAAGGCTCGGAGCGAAATTCCCGGAGGGAAAGAATCGCCTGATCAACGGCCATGAGGGAATTGTCTGGGTACCCTCCGAGAACCGGTTTGCAATTGTACTGATCCGCGGCGGCGACAGCTATGACCCGACCAGATATACGGAGGATGAGACCTATTTTGAATACGGTTGCGACCAGGCGGACGGACTGTTTGCCGATAAGCAGTACTTTCATCCCGACATGCTCCTGCCGATTCCGGACGGTTATGTGAAGGACGGAAAGCTTGCTTTGTCCTTTGCCAAGAAAATGGTTTTCCCGGACCCCTTCGCCTGCATGCTGTTTCAGCTGGAGAGAATGGAGGATCTGGGCAGTGCGCACAACTTCCGCGTAGCAATGAGAAAGCATTGCTGCGGCGAGGAGGAAGCCAGAAGGATCGCGAAGGAAGAGGTGTTTGAACGCACCGTGATCTTCGGACTCGGCACCACCGGCATGTTTATCGGCGACCTGATTCTTAGAAAGCATCCGGATGCGAAGGTGCTGTTCGTGGCAAGAAGTCCGAAGGATTCCTTGAAGGTGGACTTTGCATTACGGCAGACCAAGGCGGAGTATCTGCAGAATACCTATGAGACCGAGGAAGCGCTTGCACAGGCAATTATCGAGAAAATGGGCGGGCGCGCGACGATGTTTATCGGAGTCAGCGGAAGCGGTGTGGAGCACAGAATCGCGTTCGAACACAAGGTGCTGGGCTGCAACGGTGTGTACAACAGTTTTTCCCTGGGGCCGAAGATCTGCTTTGACACGATGCCCTTTGGCTTTGAAAACCATCTGATCTTAGGCTCCATCAACTTCCGGCAGGATCACATGGAGGAGGCGATCAGATTGCTTTCAAAGAGTCACTATGATGAGATCGTTGAGCTGATCGACAGGGATGAGTTCGCGAAAGACCCCATTGATGCTTACAGGAATAAAATCTACAGTAAGAATGCACCGATGAAGACAGCGGTGATCTGGAATAAGAACTATATTGATTTGGAGGCGTGAGAAGAGATGAAGACAGTATTGATCGAAAAACCTTTTGAAATTGCGGTGACAGACACGCAGATGCCTGTGCCGAAGGAGGGAGAGGCACTGCTTAAGGTGCTCTACTGCGGTATCTGCGGTGCGGATGTGGCAAGCTACACCGGCAACCAGCCTTTTACCACCTATCCCAGAATCCCGGGGCATGAATTCAGTGCACAGATCGTTTCTATTCCACAGAATGACAGAAACTTGAAACCGGGTGACATCGTGACGGCTAACCCTTATTTTAACTGCGGCAGCTGTTATTCCTGCAAGAGAGGTTATGTCAACTGCTGCACCGATAACCGGACCATGGGTGTGCAGAGGGACGGTAGCTTTAGCGAGTACATTGTCATGCCGGTTGAGAGAATCTATGACGGCAAGGGACTTTCCGCGAAGGAGCTGGCTTTGGTGGAGCCCTTCACCATCAGCTATCATGCCCTGCACCGCGCGCCGGTGAAGCGGGGTGACAAGGTGCTCGTTGTCGGCGCAGGTCCCATCGGGCTGTTCGCACTGATTTCCGCCAAGGCGCAGGGGGCCGAGGTTTATGTGGCGGATGTACTGGACGGACGCCTTGAGAAAGCAAAGCATTTCGGCGCAGCCGGCACCATCAATTCGGCAAAGACCGACATTCGCGAGGAAGCGATGAAGATCACAGGCGGTAACGGCTTCGATGTCTGCGTGGAAGCGTGCGGTCTTTCCGTGACCTTCATGGCATGCATCGATTGTGCAGCGTTTGCCGCCAACATCATCTTAATCGGCAACGGTAAGAAGGAGACAACTTTCCTGCATTCCATCCTGCTGAAGAAGGAATTGAATGTATTCGGCAGCCGCAACTCCTATCCGAAGGATTTTCAGGCGGTTATCGACCTGATTGCGAGCGGCGAGGTCAATGTTCTGGATATGGTGAGCGATATCTATCCGATGGACCGCGCGGATGAAGCGTTCAAGGCATTGGCTTCAAATGACGGAAGTCTGGCAAAGGTTCTGATCGAAATGTAGATTGAGGTGTCTGTGTAACCGGCAGACAAAGAGAGGGACCTATTTTTGCCGTATTGATCGCATGGCGAACGGAGAGTGCAGACATGGAACAGATTAAAATGATTGATGCACATGTGCATCTTTGGGAGGTACAAAACGGTATCGTGAACGGCAAACCGGTGGTCGGACTCGGAAACGGTCTGGCTGATTTCGGCGGAGAAGTCCGGCAGATGATGCCGCCCTACATGACCGACAACAAAAACACGATAGAGAGACTGATCGCAAACATGAACTATGCCGGCGTGGGCGGATGCGTCGTCACGCAGGAAGTCATCGACGGCAACCAGGACGCTTATCTGATCAGCGCCAAAGCAAAATATCCGGATAGGGTCAGGATCTGTTCGCTTTACCGAGAAGGAGAAGGATATCTGCTTCACGGCGCGGACGGGGTAAAGGTCTGCGCCGGAAGGCTGATGGACAGAGACCTGAAAAAGCTGCTCCCTCTGTGCAGGGAGCTGGAGGCGGCCGGTAAGTTTTTGTCGATCGACCTCGCCGACGGAGACGAACAGGTGGAGGACATGGAGTATCTGATCGCGCAGTGCCCCGACCTGAAAGTTGCCATCGGACATTTCGGCATGGTGACCACGCCGGGCTGGCAGAGGCAGATCGCTCTCGCAAAACACAAGAATGTATCTGTGGAGAGCGGCGGGCTCACCTGGCTGTTTCACAAGGAGTTTTACCCCTATCCGTCTGCAGTGGATGCCATCCTGGAGGCTGCGGGCATCTGCGGTATGGATAAGCTGATGTGGGGCAGTGATTATCCCCGCACCATGACGGACATTACCTACAGTATGGCGGTACGATTCCTGCTGGAGACACCGAAGCTGACAGCGGAAGAGAAGAAAGCTTTCCTGGGCGGGAACGCGGTGCGCTTTTACGGATTTGACAGGCTGCCCGACCTGCCCCCTATCGGAAACATGCTCTAGTACAGTGTTTGTAAATCAGCCGGACCGATAACACGGTATCCGTTTTCATTCCCCGGACTTTTTGCGAACCTGTTTCCGCGATTGCACCATCCAAAAATCCTCAGCGCCGCCCGGTACTCCTGCGTTTTTTGAATGGCACACTCACGATAATATTCTGCGCAAAAAGACCGATGGTTAAGAAACTGCTATACCGGATTTTGCGGCGACAGCCTGAGTTTCCTACAAGTGCCGAGAGCAAGAACCGGAGCAACCCCTAAAGCGCGCTCCAGACGCACCTGCCGGAACTGAAACAAAATAGGAAACCCTAAGTAACCGAAATTGAGAAGGAGAGAACAAGTATGTTAAAAGGAATATCCCCGTTATTATCCCCCGCACTTTTGAAAGTGCTCTGCGAGATGGGACACGGCGATACCATCGTCATTGCAGATGGTAATTTCCCCGCGGAAACCATGGGAAAAGGAGGCATTGTGATTCGCATGGACGGACACGGCGTGCCGGAGCTTTTGGAGGCGATATTGCAGGTGTTTCCCTTGGACCAGTATGTGGAGAAGCCTGTCAGCCTGATGGAACGGGTGCCCGGTGACACTGCGGATGTCTCCATCTGGAAGACCTTTGCTGAGATCATCGACAGAGAGGAGCCCAGAGGAAGTGAAGCAGTGACCGCGAAACTGGAGCGCTTTGCCTTTTATGAGGAGGCGAAGCAGGCTTATGCTGTCATTGCCACCTCCGAGACGAGCCAGTATGCAAATGTGATTCTCAAAAAGGGCTGTGTGCTCCTGTAGAGAAATAGCCCGGCAATATACCAAAATGAGGAAGCAAGCCAATGTGCCCGGGGCAGGCAAAGAACAGTTTGCCGTTTGATGAAGGCAGTGTATTCCCTGTAACATGCAACGATTTTTCGGGGAAGCTGCGGTTGAGCCTGTTGTGTACTGCCTAGTCGGAAACGGAGAGCACGATCTCCAAACCGGGCGGCAATCGCTAGTCTGTCTGT
>JAEDDX010000072.1 GCA_016293615.1 Acetatifactor sp. | reverse complement strand
GAACACAATGCCGAAAAATAACTCAAATTTTAGAAATGTTTTATGGTAAATACACAAAAAATATGCTATACTGAATATGCAAAGTCGGAACGCTTCCATGCGTACAACGCCTGTATCCATAAAGCTTCCGCGCACTTTGCAAATATACAGAAACGAGAGCACCTATGGAAATAGAACGCAAATTTACGATTAAGACGATTCCCGAAGACCTGTCAAAGTATCCCTACCATCACATTGAGCAGGGGTATCTGTGTGTCAGCCCGGTCGTGCGTGTCAGGAAAGAGGACACCGACTACATTCTGACCTATAAGGGCAGCGGCATGATGGCCAGAGAAGAACACAATCTGGCTCTGAACGAAGAAGCTTATTATCATCTTCGTGAAAAAGTAGACGGCAATATCATCTCCAAGAAGAGGTATCTGATTCCTCTTCGCAATCCTTCCTTCCGGGAAGGTTTCCGCACGCCTCCCGAAGACTATTCTCTCACCATTGAGCTTGATGTCTTCGACGCGCCCTTTGCGCCGCTGGTCATGGCGGAGGTGGAATTCGGAAGCCGCGAAGCCGCGGAAGCCTTCGTTCCGCCCGAATGGTTTGACGAGGATGTCACCTACAAAAAGGAATACCACAACTCCTATATGGCAATGCTTCCGATGCCGCATGAGACATAAATAACGATGAAGAACCTGTCCGCGCTTTGCAGACAGGTTCTTTTTGTTCTCATAAGATATTCTTTTCTTCGAAAACCGCAGGGCGAATCCTATCGGTTACAGCAGATAGATGAAATAAGCCGCATAGGACGCAACCATGATAAGTCCGACAGTTCTGCCAAGTGACTTCTTTTTGAAGCAGCCGACCCACAGAAGAACCGCGGCTGCGATGCTGACCAGGGCATCGATGGTAAAGTTTGCCGCAAAGGCTACCGGTGTGATCAGCGCAGTCGTTCCGACCACAAACAGGATGTTGAACAGATTGCTGCCGACGATATTGCCGATTGCGATGTCCGCGTTGCCTTTTTTGGCTGCGGTCACGCTTGTCACAAGCTCCGGCAGAGAAGTGCCCAGCGCCACGATGGTCAGTCCGATGAATCGTTCACTGATGCCGAAGGCCTTGGCAATTGCCGTCGCTGCATCTACCGAGAAGTCACTGCCGAGCACGATCATAGCCGCGCCGAGCACGATCAGAATCGCCAGCTGCCACAGCGGCTTCTGCGCCTTCGCTTCTTCCGTGGTTTCCTTGTTTTTCTTCGCCATCACAAACAGATATGCCAAATACCCGATAAACAGCACCCAAAGCAGTACTCCCTCGACGAAAGTGATTCTGTTTCCGGTCATTCCCAGCACCGTCAGTAAGACCGAAATGCCGATCATAAAAGGGATTTCTATTTTCACCGTCGAGTCAGACACCTTGATCGTAACAATCGCAGAGGCCAATCCCAGAATCAGCAGAATATTCATAATATTGCTTCCGACCACATTGCCGATCGTGATGTCCGCACATCCTTTCATCGCCGAGGAGATGCTGACCGCTGCCTCCGGGGCACTCGTCCCCATCGCCACAATGGTCAGGCCGATGATCAGCTGCGGAATTCCCAGCTTGGCGGCAACTCCCGCCGCACCGTCCACGAACCAGTCCGCTCCCTTAATCAGCATGACAAATCCCAACACCAACAAAACTACCTGCAACAAAATATACATGATAACCACCTTTCTTTTCGGAGGAGCCTTTGTTCAGCCCATGGAATGGAGCAAGAACTTCGCTCGTCCGTGTTCAAAAAAAAGGCGAGCATTTTGTTGCACCAAAAATAATGCAACAAAAGTCTCGCCACTTGGTCACATACCGGATTATTGCTAATCGTACTGACGATATGCAAGCACATACATAAGATGTGCTGACTACTCCCCTTTGTATGCACATATCATAGCAAAGGAGTTTCCCTTTTGTCAATCAGTTTTTTTCAGGTTTTTTTCATTCACCCAGGCATTTCTCTGCGACAGCGCTGTGTTTTGCAGAGATTCACTTTTTCAGAATCATTTTATACTCGCCGTCCGTCTCTTCCACCGTCACCGCATAGCCGCAGCTTGCCGCGAAACGGGTGACATTCTCCACACACACCTTGGCGTCCACCAAAACCTCCAGCTCGTCGGGCGCAGTTTTGTTTACCTCCTTCTGCACCATTACCACAGGAAGCGGACAACTTAAGCCTCTTGCATCTACCATAACAATCCCCTCCTAATTCACTTTCTTTTTCCTCGGAAGATTCAGCAGCGAAATCCACGCCAACACCACCAGAATCACAGCCACCGCGATTTTGCCGTTCGGTCCGATGCCGCCCGCGGAATAGGTCCCGTCCTCCGCCAGACTCGCCGCAGCGCCCGCCAGTTTGAAGTTATGCGCAAAGGCCGCGCCGACGATCATACCGAATACCGTCACCGCACTGTCGCCGTTTCCTTCTCCGGCCAGAATCAGCTGTCTGAGAGGACAACCGCCGAGCAGCACACTGCCCCATCCCACGATGACCATTCCGAGGAGATTCCACAACTGGCTAGCATGTGCAATCGGCTGCAGATACGCAGAGAATCCATGGAAATTGCCCAGAATGATATTTCCCAAAAGCACAGTGACGAAAATCACGCCAAACCCGGAAAGCAGGTTGAAATCCCGAAACAAAACGGCATCCCTCATACCGCCGACCATGCACAGACGGGACTTCTGTGCGAGGGCACCGACTGCCATTGCAATCACAAGCGCTACATAAAAGGGCGCTGTTTTGGAACCGGGTCCGCTTTGGGAAAAGGCAAACAGCCCGGGCGCCGCAATCACCAGAATCAGCAGGGCCGTCACCACGCCCGGCAGGGCAAGCCCTTCCGTCACGCCCACATTGTAGCTTCTCTTCAGGGAAAACCCCTTTTTCAGGAAAAAGATACCGATCAGTATACCGATTGCAAAGCCTGCCAGCCCGACAAACGCATTCAGATCACCGCCGCCCATCCGGATGACCATGCGCAGCGGACAGCCCAGAAAGACCAGTGCGCCGATCATCACAAAGCCGCCGAGCAGAAATCTCACCGCCGGCGAAGATCCCGCTCTTGCCTTGAACTCACCGGTTGCCATCGACAGGATGGCAGAGCCCAGCACAAGACCGATGATCTCAGGTCTTACATACTGTACCACTGCTGCCGAATGCAGCTTCGTTGCGCCGGCGATATCCCGCAGAAAGCACGCAATGCAAAACCCCATGTTAGCCGGATTTCCCAGGAAGGTCAGAAGCACTGCCGCCACACCTACCGCAAATCCTGCGATCAATACCCAGATATTGACTCTCTTACTCATTTGTTTCCTCCAGATAAATGTGTTTTCCTCCGCGGTACTCCTTCACACAGCCAATCCTCTGTGCGGAAAGCACCGCATCCTTTAATTCTTCGTACATCGCATCCGCATCCTCCGGATGCACTGCAATCAGCAGTCCGCCCGAGGTCTGCGGGTCATAAAGCATATCCTGCTTCGCTAAAGATACCGTTCCCGCATCCACATGGTCCGCGGCAAAATCACGGTTCCGATACATCCCCTCCGGCAAGATTCCGATGGTCGCAAGCTGTAACGCCTCCGGGATCAGGTCAATTGCATCCACGCTGATATGCAGCTCTGCGCCGCTTCCCTGCGCCATCTCACAGGCGTGTCCCAGGAGTCCGAACCCTGTCACATCCGTGCAGGCATGTACCCTGTACCTGACAATGACATCCCGTGCGCTTTTATTCAGCGTCATCATCTGCCGCAACGCGCGCGCATAGGTTTCCGCACTGACCATCTCCACCTTTGCCGCCGTCGTCAGAATACCGATGCCGAGCGGCTTCGTCAAAAACAGGACATCCCCCGGTTTTGCTCCGCTGTTCGTCAGTAGCCTGTCCGGATGCACAAAGCCGGTCACCGCCAGCCCGTACTTGGGCTCCTCATCCAGGATGCTGTGTCCGCCGGTAATCAGAGCCCCCGCCTCGTAGACCTTGTCATATCCTCCGCGCAGCAGTTCGTGCACTGCTTCGGCCGGCATGTTCTTCGGCACTGCCATGATATTGAGCGCAAGCTTCGGCTCGCCGCCCATCGCATAGACATCCGATAACGCATTCGCCGCCGCAATCGCCCCAAATGTATACGGATCATCCGCAATCGGCGGAAAAAAGTCTACCGTCTGAACCAGAGCCAGCTCCTCCGATATCTTATAGACACTGGCGTCATCGCTCTTGTCAAAGCCCACCAGAAGCTTCGGGTCCGTATGCACCCGGATGCCCTCCAACAGTTGCGACAAAACCCCCGCGCCGACCTTCGCGCCGCAGCCGGCACAGTTTGCAAGCTTCGTCAATTTGATTTCGTTTTCCAACACTTCTGCCTCCTCGCAGCTTCAGTCTACTCCTGTTTCAAAGTTTCGTCCTTCACCGTAAGCCCTGTTTGCCTGATTGCAGAACCCCCGCCCAGGGGATTGCCTCCCACGCCAAAGCCCTGCCTGCCTCTCAGAGCATCAGGACATGAAATCCCTGGATCTCCAGACCCGTCTCTTCGACAGCCTGCCGGATCGCAGCTTCAGCCTCCCACGGAGCGCTCCAAGCAATTCCGCAGTCTGCGCTGACACTGCGCGGCGCCGAAATACACTTTCCGGGCAGGTTTCTCTCCCGGCACAATTTTTCCATCGCCATCGCTTCCGCCGTTGTATAAAAGGTTACCACGAACCGTTTCTCTTTCTCTCTCATCGGCAAAGTCTTCGAAGCACCGCAAGCGCCTCGTCTACCTCTTCCTCCGTATTCTCATAGCCAAAGCTGAAACGCACCGCCCCCTGCTCTACCGTGCCCAGAGCCTGATGCATCCTGGGGGCACAGTGAGCGCCCGGTCTGGTCGCGATCTCTGCTTCCTCCCACAAAGCATCTGAAAGCTCCGAGGAGGGCACATCCGCCCAGTTGAGTGCGACAATCGGCGCCCTCTCCCGGGAAAAATCCCCATAGACCCGGATGCCGGGAATCATCCGCACCCCTTCGTAAAAACGCCGCATCAAAGCAAGCTCCTTCTTCCGCCTCTTCTCTATGCCCATCTGCTCCAGATAGCGCACGGCGGCATTCAGCCCTGCAATTCCATGCCCGTTCAGAGTGCCTGCTTCCAGACGCACCGGATACTCTGCAGGCTGTGTGTGCAGGTAAGTCTGCACGCCCGTCCCGCCCATTTTGAGCGGTCTGATGTCCGCCTGCGCCCCGATACAGATTCCGCCGGTTCCCTGCGGGCCAAGCAAAGCCTTATGTCCCGTGAAGCAAAGCACATCAATGTGCATCTGTCTCATGTCTATCGGAAAAATGCCTGCCGTCTGAGACGCGTCGACCACAAACAGAACATGATGCGCGGCAGCAAATGCGCCGACTGCCGCGATATCGATCAGATTGCCGGTCAGATTTGACGCATGCGTACAGACAATCACCTTCGTGTTGGGCTGAAGCAGCAGCTCCAGCTCATCCAAATGCACATTCCCCTGCCGGTCAGCCCGAAGGTAGCTTACCTGCGTACCGTTCTGCTCCAGATGATACAGGGGACGCAGCACAGAATTGTGCTCCAGATCCGTGGCGATCACATGATCCCCCGCCCCCAACAGCCCAAACAGCACCGTGTTCAGGCTCTCGGTTGCATTGGCAGTAAACACCACATGGGAGCTTTTCGCACATCCGAAGAAACGTGCGATTCTCTCCCTGGCGTCATAGATCTCTCGAGAGGCATCCAGCGCACTGCCATGCACCCCGCGCCCGCTGTTGCCCATCCTGCACATTGCTTTTGTCACCGCTTCCGTCACACAGGCGGGCTTTTGTATGGTTGTGGCGGCCTGGTCAAAATAGATCATATCTTCTCTCCAACTTACGACATACACCATTCCAGGAATCGTCTGATCATGGCATCCCATACGGCCCATTCGTGGCCGCCGGGCATATCCTCGAAGTGAATCGGGATTCCCTTACTGCCGGCATAATTGACATACTCGACCGACATCGGATAGGAATCATCCCCGGTGCCGGTTCCCCGATACTGTCTCGCTCTCCGGTCCTCCTCACCACTCACTATTGTACAAATAAATCGGAGTGATTGCAATTCCCAATTACACCAACTAAGCATTTCATTCCGTGGCAGACCCGGCAAAGAGCAGGACGACGCCCCATACACGCCCCGCCTGATTCCCCATATTCCTGCAACATCGCAAAAAAATGAGAGTAAGCCACATCGCTTACTCCCCATCATTGCTGTTGCCGTTCACATTCACTCTGAATTTCTTAGCGTTCACAAAATCGGAAGTTCATTATGATAAATCAATATCAATTTCGTACTTATCATCAATAAGCACATGATTTGCATTGTGCTTTTTCGCCAGTTCTAACATGTGAGTATTATCCTTTAAGACACTTTCCAAAGTACATCCTTCATCATCCAAACGATTTTCTATAACGCTTGCATATCTCTTTATATCCGCAAAGTGATTTCTTATGTAATCCTCGCTCAGCACAAGACAATAGTATCTGATGTAATCAAGATATTCTGTTTCAAAGTATTGAGACCAATCAAAGGGAATATAACAGCCCTCAACAATAAGATTCTGTTTGTTTTCTATGGCGGTTTTAATCATTTCACAAACAATCGGCCATAAATAATCTGTGAGATCTGCATCATCACTCATTGGAGTAAGTTCTGTATATCCGCTTCGGATTAAGCCCATTTTCAAATGGTCTATTGACAGATAGGGAATCTTATATTTTTCGAGCAATTTCTGAGCAAGGGCAGTCTTTCCGGTATGGGATGCTCCTGTAATCAAAACAATCATTTTTTCTTCCTTTCCCATGTGTGAAACACTCGTTTCTCCTCTTGTGCGATCCGCAAAGTCTGTCTCGCTTCCTCCCAGGCATCCGGAAAGCCATCGTAGCTTGTCAGCACCTCAAAAAGTCGCTCCTTTCCCAGACACAAATCAATGCTGCCCCAAAGACAGCAGCCTGCATAATAGGTGGGATATTGAAGCACCGTTCGGGTTTCACCGGTTTTCAGGGAGGTAAATGTGAACTGCTCATACCCACTTATCAGCTCGTCTACCTGCTCCATGGTCAGTCCCTTTGATTTTTCGCCGTCATCCAAAACTTTCTGAATCAGTTCCGTATGCTGTTGTGCGTAAAACTCCCATCCGGTCTCGTCCATGCCCAGCATGGGACCGGAATACTTGGAGGGCTTTTCGGGGGTTGCAGCATTGTTACAGAAATGCACTGCAAGGCCCTCAAAGGCAAAGTTCACGAAAAAATACTGCCGTGGAGACATTTCCTCCGGAAGCAGCCGGGAGAACATGATGTGGTGGATCTCGTGGGCCAGCACATGGAGGAAAGTATCCTTGTCCTCCAGAGAATCCAGATTTGCCACATCAAAGTGAATGTACTCGCCGTAAGGCCAACCCATAGAATTTCCGATGGACACGGTTAGCAGCACCGTAAAATGATCGATTTCCGCCATCAGAGAGTCCGGCAATCCGTTTTTCAGCAGCTGTTCCACAAGCTGCAGATCCTCCGGCATAATGTTTTCCAGCATTTGCATTTTCTGTATCCGGCTGTCCAAATCGTGATAAAACGCCAGAAATGATTCTTTCTTGCTTGCAAGTCGGGGATTCTCGTAGTCCTTTTCGTCGAAGTGGAGGAAAAAATCCACAGCTTCCTCAAAACAAATGCCGCAGACCGGCAGGTTTGGCTCCGAATAGCGCCTAAATTCCACGCTGTAGTCCGGCATAGACAGAATGGCTCTGAGTTTCCCTTCGTTCCGATCTCCCCGTTCCCGGGCTTCCTTCAGCCAGGCAATCATGGGGGATACGGTCTCTTGATGTATGCTGATTCTCATTTGTTTCATCCTTTCCTAATAAATGCGATGGTAGATAATAAGATTTGAAAACCTTGTCCTTTTCATCAAACAGTCTCCTTTTTTCTGATAGGATGTCGAATGACGGTTTTTCATGCTTTTCCTCCGGCAGGGCTACACCCGTACAGGCAAGACCAACATCAAGCAGAGTCACAGCGGTTTGCGTTTCCAGACTCCCCAAGCAGGACAGCAAGCAGTAACACTGCCGTGCATAACAGTATCTTCAACAAGCATTTTAGTTGTTTCATAAGGTCATTTCTCCTACATCGCGGGACGATTGGATTTGCCGGATTTCATCAGCATCATCATGGCAGTAAAATCCTGTGTCAGCATCTCGGCGATCTGTTCATGGGAGAAATCGCACATACCGGTGGCGCACAGAGCGCCGATGCCGAAAGTGTGGATCCAAACGTGCTCGAACAGCGTTTTGGCGTTGTCTTTGCTCAAATCGTAGTCTTTTTGAAGTACCTCCAGACATTCATCGGCAACCGAACCCAGGCGGGCGTAAATATCATCAAAGGTCTGAGCTTCGCTGATGGAAGACATAAAAATGAGTTGGTACAGCTTTGGCTCTGCTTTCGCGAACAGAATCATCTGCATACCAACCTGCTTAAAAACAGGCCCTAAATTTGCGGCTTTGTGTGCGTATGCTTCAAAGCGCTCCATCGCGGCGAGCATCACAGCCTCCTGAACTTCCTGCATAGAATGGAACACTGTAAAAATCGGACGGGCAGAACTGCCAAGACTTATACCCAAATCTCTGGAAGTCAGAGCAGACATCCCTTTTTCACTAACCAGTTTCAGTGCAGCAGCAACGATTTCTTCTCTTGTAAACTTTGGCTTCGGAGGCATATGCACACATCCTTTCTTACAATTACTGTTTCAAAACATCCGTTTTGCATCATTTGTTTTAGTTTAGCGCATCATGTATGTTTCGTCAATATAATACACGGAATCATTACAAAACAGATCCTTACTTTCACTGCGGATAACAGGAATCGAACATGATGGAAAACCGGAAAACAAGGGTTGTTGTAATAAGATCCTCGCTTCGATTGGTTTGCCAAGTGTAGTGTACTAATTCTTCTCATTGCTGATGTAAGCGACGAAGAAGCGCCACATTTCTCACTTAGTAGCTATCACTCTTCTTATTTAACCATTATCCAGATGTATTCTTTTCCAACGAAGTAACCATTACAATTGGTCAAAGTATTATTTGGGGTTCATACAAATTGGAAGTTATTGACTACAAAAGCATTTTATTTCCTGCTCTAACAGACGATAAACATTTGTTATCAGGAACCCGTCTGCAATGGCATGATTCATTCTTACACTAACGGGCATAACAAGCCGTCCATTTTCTTCGCGATATTTTCCCCAATTGATAATCGGCGCAAAGAAAAGGTATCCGTTCGACATCCTCCAGCGAGCTCTTGTAGAAGATATTATAGTCCTCATTGTAAGTTGTATATACCGGGGTGCAGGTTTCTGTATCATCATGGAAAACATACTGCGTAGGATTAATGGAATCATAGCAAATCAAATCATTTGTCTGCCACATATATCCCATTTTGTAATCGTCACGTGAATTGAGCACTTTGGAGAGTATATATAGAAAATTGATGTAAAACTTTGTACTGTTCTGTCTGGAATAATTCACAAGCTCCGTCACATCAACTCTCGCGGTCATAGAGGTTGAACATTTACAATCCTCAGAGAAATGGCGAAATACGCCCTTTCTATAATAAGTATCTTTATTTATTATTTTGTAATTCATATTTTGTCCACACATCATTACTATTTTTCTTTATCTATGTGTGAAGCGATAATTTTCCCGATTATTGCAAGTATCAAAATCGAGAGATAAAACATCGGATCACGAACTTTGCCACATAAAACAAACAGGATAACGATTGAAAATACTACTATAGCGTATACCGGTAAAAAGAATTTTTTCATAAATACTGCTCCATTATTCTAATTCGACAACTTCGGGTTTGAGGATTATGGATTTAATAGAATTGTTGCAAAGGTTATGAAAGGTAATGTTGGTTCAATGAAGGTGCTGCAGAAACTCGGGTTTGTGCAAGAAGGTTTGCTGAGAGAAAGCCTCTATAAAAACGGGCAGTATCACGACCTTATG
The DNA here is from genome assembly GCA_016293615.1 of Acetatifactor sp. Lineage (GTDB taxonomy): Bacteria > Bacillota > Clostridia > Lachnospirales > Lachnospiraceae > Acetatifactor. The sequence goes on along the minus strand of JAEDDX010000072.1, from coordinate 1,733 downwards.
ATTTTTTCCATCTTAAAGAGTGAATATCATAGTACAAATTAGAAGAATTGTATAGAGTTCGACAAACTTGAAGTTGCGGAGGAGATAGTTATGCCACATGTTGTCGTAAAATTATGGCCAGGAAGAAACGATGAAATAAAAACGAATCTTGCAAAAAGGATCGCAAATGTTGTTGTAGAAGAATTAAAAGTAGATATTGGTGATGTATCCGTTGCATTTGAGGAAGTTAGCAGTAGTGATTGGGGTGAAAAAGTATACAAAAAAGAAATTAGAGATAATGAGGCAGTTTATTTCAAGCCAAATTATGAATATAAATAAGATACACAAAGGAGAATTGATATTATGAATGAACTTATATTTGAATCATTTCCTAAACTTAATACCCAACGGCTTTTTTTGAGACAGATTACTCAAGAAGATGAAAAAAGTCTTTTCGAAGTCCTATCGAATGAAGTTACCTGCGAATATTTAGCCCACAATGCTGTTAATGATATAGCATATATTAAAAGATTGATTAACGGAATGCAGAGATTTTTTGATGAGAAACAACGAATCAGATGGGGAATTGCTCAAAAACAGGATGATTCTTTGATTGGACATTGCGGCTTCTTTGATATTGACAAATCTAACTGCTGTGCAGAGATTAGTTACTGCTTAAAAAATGAATTATGGGGACAGGGAATTATGACAGAAGCAGTAGATGCAATGTTAAAATTCGGGTTTGAGGATTATGGATTTAATAGAATTGTTGCAAAGGTTATGAAAGGTAATGTTGGTTCAATGAAGGTGCTGCAGAAACTCGGGTTTGTGCAAGAAGGTTTGCTGAGAGAAAGCCTCTATAAAAACGGGCAGTATCACGACCTTATGATTTTTTCCATCTTAAAGAGTGAATATCATAGTACAAATTAGAAGAATTGTATAGAGTTCGACAAACTTGAAGTTGCGGAGGAGATAGTTATGCCACATGTTGTCGTAAAATTATGGCCAGGAAGAAACGATGAAATAAAAACGAATCTTGCAAAAAGGATCGCAAATGTTGTTGTAGAAGAATTAAAAGTAGATATTGGTGATGTATCCGTTGCATTTGAGGAAGTTAGCAGTAGTGATTGGGGTGAAAAAGTATACAAAAAAGAAATTAGAGATAATGAGGCAGTTTATTTCAAGCCAAATTATGAATATAAATAAGATACACAAAGGAGAATTGATATTATGAATGAACTTATATTTGAATCATTTCCTAAACTTAATACCCAACGGCTTTTTTTGAGACAGATTACTCAAGAAGATGAAAAAAGTCTTTTCGAAGTCCTATCGAATGAAGTTACCTGCGAATATTTAGCCCACAATGCTGTTAATGATATAGCATATATTAAAAGATTGATTAACGGAATGCAGAGATTTTTTGATGAGAAACAACGAATCAGATGGGGAATTGCTCAAAAACAGGATGATTCTTTGATTGGACATTGCGGCTTCTTTGATATTGACAAATCTAACTGCTGTGCAGAGATTAGTTACTGCTTAAAAAATGAATTATGGGGACAGGGAATTATGACAGAAGCAGTAGATGCAATGTTAAAATTCCGATTTGTACAACTAATGCCTTTCTCCAATATAATACCCTCTACAAAATTTCACATTTGCTGGTTTCATAGCAATCAATATAGAATTAATAATATCCGAACCTGCAATAATCGCATTAATCCACAAAATATACATTAGCACTTCAAAAG
>JAEDDX010000071.1 GCA_016293615.1 Acetatifactor sp. | reverse complement strand
GGGCATTTATGAATGGTTCGGCAGGAAAACGAAGCGCAGGGCGCTTATGCATAAAAATGTAACAATTTTTTACATTTTTTTCATTTGACCTGTTGTTTGGCGGAAGGTAAAATAGAGTTATTGATTCAGTATAAAAGGGATGGAGGTAGTACATATTGAAGAAAGGTGATACTCAGTTAAATGAATACGCTGCTCTTTGCAGAAATGCGGATCAGCTGGAGCCCGGAATGTTTGAACAGTATGAGGTGCAGAGGGGCTTGCGTGACAAGAATGGTAACGGTGTTGTGACCGGCCTGACCAATATATCCAGAATTGAGTCTTTCAAGATGGTGGATGGTGTCAAGACTCCGTGTGAGGGCAGACTGTGGTACAGAGGCTACGACTGTATTGAACTGGTCAATGGCTTCCGCGGTACCAAGCACGGTTTTGAAGAAGTGGCTTATCTGCTGCTGTTCGGTGAACTTCCGACTGCAGAGCAGCTGAAAACTTTTCGTGATATTCTTGCGTCCGAGCGGACACTGCCCACGAATTTCACCAGGGATGTTATCATGAAAGCGCCCAGCAGCGACATCATGAACTCTCTGACGAGGAGTGTACTGACACTGGCTTCCTATGACAGAAACTGCAGTGACACCTCCATCGAAAATGTGCTCAGACAGTGTATCGGGCTGATCAGTGTATTCCCCATGCTGTCAGTCTATGGATATCATGCATACAACCACTATCATAACGATGACAGTATGTACATTCACAGACCCTCCAGGAAGCTTTCTACGGCGGAAAATCTGCTGATGATGCTTCGCCCTGACAAGAAGTACACGGAGCTCGAGGCAAATGTGCTGGATATTGCTCTGGTGCTTCATATGGAGCATGGCGGCGGAAACAATTCCACCTTTACCACGCGAGTGGTCAGCTCCTCCGGCGCGGATACGTATTCGGTCGTGGCGGCTGCCCTTTCCTCCCTCAAAGGACCCAAGCATGGGGGAGCGAATATCAAGGTCGTGGAAATGATGCGTGATATCGAGCGCAATGTGAAGGATTGGGAGGATGAGGCAGAGGTGAGAGCGTACCTTGGCAAGATCCTCAACAAGGAGGCGTTTGACCACAAGGGACTGATCTATGGTATGGGTCATGCGGTGTATTCCCTGTCAGACCCCAGAGCACAGGTATTCAAGGGCTTCGTGCAAAAGCTCGCTGAGGCAAAGGGACGGCAGAAGGATTTTGCCCTGTATTCGATGATTGAGAAGCTTGCGCCGGAAGTGATTGCCCAGAAGTCACACATCTACAAGGGTGTGAGTGCGAATGTTGACTTCTACAGTGGCTTTGTATACAGCATGTTGGAGATTCCGCTGGAGATGTATACCCCTATTTTTGCAATCGCCAGAATTGTCGGCTGGAGTGCACACCGTATTGAGGAATTGATCAACATGGACAAGATCATTCGTCCGGCTTACAAGAGCGTCATGACCGTCAGACCCTATATTGATATGAACGACAGATAGGAGGATTGTACCGAAAGGAAGGAGGTGGCAGGATGGATACGATACTGGACTATCTGAAAAAGTATGGTCGGTATTCTTTCCGCGAAATGCCGCTGACTGAGGCGGACAGTGTAGTGCTGTGCCAGCTTTCCTACCTGAAATTTGACGGTCTGGTGCCGACTGTGCGGGAAAACAAGGCTTCTGTTACTCTGGCCGGCTTGCGGGAGCATCCCGACTATGAGAAGCTGTTCGGCGATACACGATACGAGAAGGAAAACAGGGCGTTGGTGGAGGCGATCCTTGCGGGAAAACGCTTCAGCCACATCAAGATGAACTGTTATATGAATCTGGTCAGAAAAGAGAGCGAGACACAGTTTTCCGCACTGACCTTTATTCTGGACTGCGGTCTGTCCTATGTGGTATTCCGGGGAACGGATGAGACTCTGGTCGGCTGGAAAGAGGACTTCAATATGGCTTTCCTGACCCCGATTCCTGCGCAGGAATACAGTGTCAGATATCTGAACCATGTGGCAGGCAGGATCTATGGACCGCTTTTCGTCGGGGGTCACTCCAAGGGCGGTAATCTTGCCGTGTACAGTTCGATGAACTGCAATCCGATCTATCAGGAACGAATTCAGGGGATCTACAGTCTGGACGGACCCGGATTCCGGCCCGAAGTACTGGAGAAGTGCGGATATGACTGTATCGCCGACAGGGTGGTGAAGATCATTCCCAGAGAATCGGTGATCGGCATGATCTTTGATACGGATGAGAATTGCATCACGATAGCAAGCCGCGGTTTCGGACTGCTGCAGCACGATTTGTATGAGTGGGGAGTCGAAGAGAATCATTTAAAGCGTGTAAAACAGCTTAAGGGCAGCAGCAGGCGCACGGATATGACCATCAATAAATGGATTCTGTCCCTGAACGAGTATCAGATTCAAACCTTTGTAGACACGCTCTATCAGGTCATCACGGCCTCCCACGCGGACAACCTGATCGATCTGTCGATGAGCTGGAAGAAGAGTCTGAATGCAATTCTGACAGCAATGAAGGAAGTGGATCCGGAGACGGCGGAGGTCATAAAAAAGACATTCAAACTGTTGTTTGAGCTCGTCGGAGCACAGCTTAAGGAGCAGGTGGCGCGAAGCGGACAGAGTCTCATAGATACGACCAGGGATCTGTTCCATGGTGGACTTGGCGGACACAACAGCCGCAAGGAGAGTCCGCAGAAGGAGAAAACATAAGGACTGATACAGGGAAGATACATCGGGCAGGTCAGGACCTGTCCGATTTTTTTGCCGGTTCATATTGTGAAATGGACCGCTATTTGATAAAATAAATAAAACTATGCGAAGGGAAAGGTTTTCCTATGACGAAGAAAAAAGAGCGTGGGATGTCCTGCCTGGCATTCTTTTTGCCGGTCGTCCTGATGATGGTACTGTTTATCATCAATTCCATTTACCCGTTTGGAGACAGAAGCTTTCTGTCCGGGGATCTGTGGCATCAGTATATGCCCTTTTTCAGTGAATTGCTGCACAAAATCAAAGGCCAAGAGAGTTTTGATTTCTCCTATCAGCTGGGAATCGGTTCCAATTTTCTGGCCAATTATGTATATTATCTGGCAAGTCCGTTCAATTTTCTGGCCCTGCTTCTGCCCGAGAAGCATCTGATCGATTTTATCGGTTACATGATCGTATTTAAGACCGGACTGTGCGGGCTGACTGCGCACCTGTATCTGAAGGAACATTTCGGCGTGAAGGATTATTCCACCGTTTTGTTCTCCTTGTTTTATGCCTTCTCAGGCTTTCTGGCAGCCTATGACTACAACATCATGTGGGTGGACTGTGTCTGGCTTCTGCCCCTGATTCTGCTGGGACTGGAGAGGCTGGTAAAGGAAGGGCGGTACGGACTTTACTGTGTTTCCCTGGCCTGTTCCATTTACACAAACTATTATCTGTCGATTATGATCTGCATCTTTCTGGTGCTGTATTTTGTGGTTCTGTTTGTACTCAACAAACCCAAACGACTGCGCAGTATCGGGCTGTTTGCGGTGTTTTCCCTGCTTGCCGGCGCGATGGCATCGGTGTTACTGATCCCGGAGGTCTGTGCGATTCTGCAGACGGATTTCGGCGATATGGATTTCCCGACGAAGGTGGAGAGTTATTTCTCCGTGCTGGATATGCTGGCAAGACACTTGGCCTGTGTCTCTACCGAGAAGGGACTTGATCACTGGCCGAATATTTTCTGCGGCAGTGCGGTGCTGATGATGATTCCGCTGTATCTGATGAACAGGAAGATTTCCATCCGGGAGAAATTCTTACGGATGGGACTGGCAGGATTTTTGCTGCTAAGTTTTTCCACAAATATTCTGGATTTTGTCTGGCATGGGCTAAACTACCCGGATTCGCTTCCGGCAAGACAGTCCTTTCTCTATATTTTCGGCGTGCTGATCATGTGCTACGACGCCTATCATCATCTGAAAGAGACAGACGAACAGCAGATCTTGTACGGTTATCTCGCGGCTGTGGTCTTCATTCTGTTTTGCGAGAAATTTATCGATCATGAAGACTTCAGGCTTGGAGTCAGGCTCGTATCATTCTTATTTGTGACATTGTATGCGGTGGTTCTGTATCTCTACCGCACCAAAAAGAGCAGGTTTGCGAAGGCGGGTGTGACGCTCTTTGCGGCGATATTGATTCTGACGGAGTGTGGGGTCAACATGGGAGTGACGAGTATTCCGACGACCTCCCGTTCCGCTTACCTGGGACAGCAGGCCGATTACAAGGCCTTGTATGAAAAGATGTTAGAGAGAGAAGAGGGGTTCTGCCGGATTGAGAAGTTTACGCGCAAGACCAAGAATGACGGTACGCTCACCGGTTATCCGACGGCCAGTACCTTTTCTTCCACGCTGAACTCTCAGGTCATGGACCTGTATACGAGGCTTGGAATGCTGCACAGCAAGGTATATTATGGATTTGACGGGGCAACAGCCTTTACCTCAGCCCTCCTCAATGTCGGCTATATGTTCGGGGAGAGTGACAAATACGAGAACAGTCTCTTCACGCATCTGGAGCAGAGCGGGGACATTCATCTGTACGAGTGCAACTACAGACTGCCCTTCGGCTATGTGGCGCCTGTCGGATATGACCTTCCCGAAGGATTTCAGAATCAGGCATTCCAGCTCCAGAACAAGATGGCGGAGGAACTGGGAATTCAGGGAAAACTGTTTACGAAGGAGTACAAAGGCAGCTCCGCGGAGACGATCACCTTCAAGGCAGCGAAGGATGGCATCTATTACGGCGTGGTGAGTGCCTCCGGTACCAAGAAGATTCTGGTGACAAATGAACAGGATGAGAAGACGGAATATAAGGATTTGAAAATCAACTGTATTCTCTATCTGGGCCACCTGAAGCAGGGTGAAACGATAACGCTCAAGAATGGTGATGATGCGGATAAAACGCCCAAGATCGCCGTGGACTTCTATTCCATGAATGAGACGATTTTGCAGCAGACTCTCGAACTCCTTTCCGGGACGCATCTGGAGAATGTGAAGGTGACAAGCAATACGATTGCAGGCAACCTGACCGTGGAGGAAGCGGGAAGATTGATTCTGTCGGTTCCTTACGAGGACGGCTGGACTGTATGGATGAACGGTGAGAAGGTGGAGGGTGAACTGTTCGGAGGCTGCCTGATGGCCTTTGACCTGGAACCGGGCACTTATGACATCTCCATGAAATACAGGGCAAAGGGTGCCGACGCAGGTATTCTGGTCAGCCTCGCGGGAATTGCGCTGTTCGCGGTCATCCTGTTCGCGGACCGCAGAAAGCACGGCAGATTGAGACATTCCAAAGAGGAGCAGACAGAGGATTGCGTTTCAGAATCAGAGGAAGAAAAGCGATAAGACCACCGGTCAGACGAAGGAACAAATTTTCAAAGGAAGAAATTACAATACAGAGAGGTAACAGTATGGAACATTACAAGCTTGCAGGAGAAAAATTCATCATCGAGGATTACACAAAGGTTGCACCTTTTTCCAGCTTCCTGCCCGGACTGGCAGGAGTCAAGGGTATCCCTGTATGGTCGTTTTACACCAACAGAGGACAGGCCATCAACAGCTTCGGTATTCACAACAAAGGCAACGCCATGATGGAGTTTAACCCTGCAAATACGGCATATGAGGACACTCCCTTAAAAGGCTTTCGAACCTTTATCCGCGTGGACGGGGAATACTATGAGCCGTTTTGTGCTTATGCTCCCGAAATCGAGCGGAGGATGGAGATCGAGAAGAATGTTATCACCATTTCAGAGGAAAGCCACGGCCTGAAGATGACGGTCCGCTACATTGTGCTGCCCAACGAAAACATTGGTGCTCTGGTTCGTAAGGTGACCATTGAGGTGACGGATGGCAGGGACCACGAGATCGAGATGCTCGACGGTATGGCACAGATCATTCCCTTCGGCGTCCAGAACAGTCTGTACAAGGAGATGTCCAACCTCTTTCGGAGCTATTCAGACATCAAGAATGAGGAGAACAATGCACCCTTCTTCGCGACCCGTTCCTCCGGTGACGATACCTCCGAGGTTGTGGAGATCGAGGGCGGTTTCTTCTACCTCGCCGTAAAGGACGGCGCTTTGATGCCCGTAATCTGCGACAAGCAGGTGATTTTTGACTACGATCATTCCATGGTAACGCCCATTGTGTTCAAGGAAGCCGGGTTAAACGGTGTGCTTGCGAAGAAGCAATACTGCGTCAATAAGGTTCCCTGCGGCTTCATTCCCCTGACCGCTTCCGTGAAGGCCACAGAGAGCGTGACCTTCAGTGCGTTTGCCGGTTTTGCACCCTCCATCGCGCTTCTGAACCGGAAGGCCGGTGTATTCTGCACGGAAGGCTATACCGACAGAAAGATCAAGGAGGCCAGAGAGCTGGTATCCCTGTTTACCAAGGATGTCTGGACCAGATCCGCGAATCCTCTGTTTGACCAATATATGGAGCAGTGTTATCTGGACAACTTCCTGAGAGGAGGATATCCCTTCCTGATCGGAAATGATGACAGGAAGGCTGTCGTGCATCTGTTCAGCAGAAAGCACGGCGACCCGGAACGAGACTACAACTTCTTCTCCATTGCGGGAGAGTATTATTCCCAGGGCAACGGCAATTATCGTGATGTCTGCCAGAACAGAAGAAACGATGTCTTCTTCAACCCCGCCATCGGTGCGTTCAATGTGCATCATTTCTACAGCCTGGTTCAGATGGACGGCTACAATCCTCTGGAGATCCGCCCCTGTACCTTTGTCATTCCGAAGGAGAATTGGGAGAGTGCGATCCGCATAGTCGCACAGAATGTGGAGGATACGGACGGCCGTGTGGCAGCAGTTCTGTCCAAACCGTTCACACCCGGTCAGATCACCAACGTGATTGCAAAGTATCAGATGAAGGTAACCGGAGACGAGGAGGTCATGGTCACCGGCTTGATCGGCCTTGCGGACGAGCGCATCGAGGCAAACTTTGCGGAAGGCTACTGGAGCGACCACTGGGATTATAACTTAGACCTTGTTGAGAACTATCTGATGATCTATCCGGATAAACAGCAGGAGCTTTTGTTTGGCGAGAGCGACTACCCCTACTATGACAGCATCGGTGTGGTTCGTCCCAGAAGGGATACCTATGTATTGAACCGCAAGGGGAAGGTGAGACAGTACGGCGCAGTTTACCACTGCGAGGAAAAGGCAGCCCGCCCCGGCTTTGTCACAGGCGGAACGAACTGGTTAAAGGATGAAAGCGGCGCAATCGTTACAACGACTCTCTTTGGCAAAATGATGACGCTTGCGGTGAACAAATTCGCACTTTTGGATTCCTTCGGCATGGGTATCGAGATGGATGGCGGAAAGCCCGGCTGGAACGATGCCATGAATGGTCTGCCCGGACTGTTCGGAAGTTCCATGCCTGAGACCATGGAATTAAAGCGGCTGGTCGGCTTTATGCTGAAGGCTTTGCCGGCGGAGGGAGAGACGAAGCTTCCCGTTGAACTGGCAGATTTTATGAGAAAGATTTACGGCGCACTCGGCGAAGGCTTGGGTTCCTTTGCCTATTGGAATAAGGTGGCAGATCTGCGCGAGGCATTCCGCGAGGAGACGAAGCTTACCGTGAGCGGTACACTGGTCAGTGTATCCTTCGGGGAGCTTCGCGAAGTGCTTAGCGCGTTTGCGGATAAACTCGAGAGGGCGTGTGAACTGGCCCTGGAGCAGGGAGAGGGTATTATGCCGACCTACTTTACCTATGAGGCTGACGAGTATGAGGAAGTGAAGGAGGCGTCCGGAGAGGCGCGCATCAGCCCTTACGGCATGCCCAGTGTTGCCGTGAAGAGCTTTCGCCTGGTCAAGGTTCCGCACTTCCTGGAGGGGCCCGCGAAGATGCTGGCTGCCTGCGAAGAGGAGGACCTTCCCACAGCCAAGGCGATGTTTGAGAAAATCAAACAGACCGATATCTATGACAAGAAGCTCAAAATGTACAAGACCAGCGAGTCTATCGAAGATATGTCCATAGAAAACGGTCGTGTGCGGGCGTTTACCGCAGGATGGCTTGAGAGAGAAAGCATCTTCCTGCACATGGAATACAAGTATTTCCTGGGACTGCTGAAAGCAGGTCTGTATGATGAATTCTTTGCTTCCGTCAAGGATGCGCTGATTCCTTATCAGAAGCCGGAAGTATACGGCAGAAGTATTCTGGAGAATTCTTCCTTCCTGGCTTCGAGTGCGAATCCCGACCCTCAGGTACACGGTCAGGGCTTTGTGGCAAGACTCTCCGGTTCCACGGTAGAGATGCTTTCCATGTGGATCGGTATGTTCATCGGAAACGGCGGATTTAAGATGGAGGAGGATACGCTTACCTTCCGCTTTGCCCCCATTCTTCCTGCGGATATGTTTGACGCAGAGGGAAACTGTTCCTTCATGCTCTGCGGCAGCTGTAAGACAACCTACCACAATGCGACCGGGAAAAACACCTATGGCGCCGACGGCGCGAAGGCTGTGAAAATCGTTGCAGAGGACGAGAGTACCACCCATGAAGTGCAGGGAGATTCGCTGGCGGGTGACCTCGCTTTGATGATACGAGACGGCCGAGCAAAGAAGATAGAGGTCATCTTCGCATAAATGACATCATGCCGCAAAAGGAGAGCAAAATCATGAGTTATTATTTTACGGATAAAGTCGGGTCCTTTCATTTGGACAAGCCGGAGCAGAGCAGCTACCTTTATTTCCCACTGGCAGCTGAGAGCGGCTTAAAGAGCGCGATCACGCCTTTGCTTGGCGGAGACAGTAAGTTCGACCAGAACAGTTTTCTGCTGCAGCCTGTGAGCGCCGAGGAATTGCATAACCTGAAATCCTCAAGAAACTTCTGGTGTGTATTCGAGGAGGGCGGCGCGTGGTCTGCAGCGGGAGCATCCGCTGAGAGTGAGAGCCTGCGGGATACCGAACTTGAGGAGGACAGCGCACTGGATGCCGGACTCATGTGGCATCGCATGAGCAGGACTTCGAAAAAGTATGGTTTTTCTTCCGAAATCACCTCTTTCATCCCCGCCGATTCCGATATGTTTGAAGTGATGGAGGTCAGGCTGACCAACCGCAGAAACATGCCTGTGACCTTTATCCCCGTGGCGGCGATTCCTTTGTACGGCCGGTCTGCGGATAACTTAAGAGATCACAGACATGTCACAAGCCTGCTGCACAGAATGCAGGTGAATCCATGGGGCGTGGAGCTGACTCCCACCCTTACCTTTGACGAGCGCGGGCACAAGAAGAATACGCTGACTTATTTTGTGTATGGTACCGATGAGACAGGCAGCGGCCCTCTGGCCAGCTGCCCTCTGGCGGAGGATTTTCTGGGCGAAGGCGGAAGCTATGCACGGCCCGTGCAGATTTACGGCAAAAACGGCGTCAGGGCAGGGTTAAATCGGGCCTGGAAAAAAGAAGGCGCAGCGGCCGGCAACGAGGCTATGGGTGCTCTTGCGTTTGAGAAGAAGACCCTTGCACCCGGTGAGTCGGCAACCTATTGTGTCTATTTTGGAATGACAGGGGCGGCACAGGCGGCGCAGACAAGAGAGAAGCTGATCTCACGGTATGCGGGCGCACAGGCTGTAGAGCAGGCACTTGCAAAGGTAAAAAAGGAATGGACCGACAAGACCAATGTCTCCTATGAAACAGGGGACGAGTTCTTTGACGGCTATATGTATTGGGTCACTTTTCAGCCGATTCTGCGAAGGCTGTTCGGCTGTTCCTTCCTGCCGCACCATGACTATGGCAAGGGCGGAAGAGGCTGGAGAGACCTGTGGCAGGATTGTCTGGCGCTATTGATCATGGAGCCTGCCGGCGTGCGCGAGATGCTCGTCAGCAACTATGGCGGTGTCCGCATGGACGGAACCAACGCAACTATCATCGGACAAAAGACCGGTGAGTTCATTGCAGACAGAAACAATATCACACGCGTCTGGATGGATCATGGACTGTGGCCCTTTATGACCACGGAATTCTATATTCGCCAAACCGGTGATGAGAAGATCTTTGCCGAGGAAGTGCCTTATTTTAAGGACCGCCAGATTTGCCGGGGAGAGCAGAAGGATGAGGCATGGACTCCGGACTACGGTACCTGTCAGAAGAGCGAAAGCAGCGTGGTGACCGGCACGATACTGGAGCATATTCTGCTGCAGAATATTACCGCCTTCTATGATGTGGGGGCGCATAATCATATCAGACTGCGCGGCGCCGACTGGAATGACGCCTATGATATGGCCGCAGAGCACGGTGAGAGCGTAACCTTTACAGCAGCCTATGCAGGCAATCTGGAACATCTCGCCATTCTTTGCGAACATTATGCAGACAATATTTCTGATACCATGTGCTTCCAGAAAGAAATATGCACGCTGTTTACGGACCACAGTGATATCTATGATTCCGTCAACGGCAAGCAGGCTTTTTTACAGGAATACTATAAAACCTGCGCCCATATGGTTTCCGGTGAAAAGCAGCCCTGTTCCCTGCGAAGCATAGCATCAGTGCTTCGCGGCATGAGCACCTGGATGAAGGAACATATCCGCCGCACCGAATGGGTGGAGACTAAGGATGGAGCTTTCTACAACGGATATTATGATAATCATGAAAGACAGCTGGAGGGAGACTTTGCAAACGGTACCAGAATGACCCTGACAAGCCAGGTATTCCCCATCATGTCCGGGACTGCGACGGATGAACAGATTGCCGAGATCGTCAAAGCAGCGGACAAGCTGCTGTATGATCCTTCCGTGGGCGGCTATAAGCTCAACACAGACTTTGGGGAAGTGAAGGACGATATGGGACGCGCGTTCGGATTCGCTTACGGGCACAAGGAAAACGGCGCGGTATTCTCACACATGGCGATTATGTACGGCAATGCACTCTACCAGAGAGGTTATGTCAGGGAAGGGTATCGCGCCTTAAGTGCCCTCTATCACCAGTCGGCGGATTTTGAGACCAGCCGTATCTATCCGGGACTTCCGGAGTATTTCAGCAATACCGGCCGCGGTATGTATCATTATCTGACCGGTTCCGCGAGCTGGCTGATGATGACCATGGTGACGGAGGTGTTCGGCGTTAAGGGTGACTTCGGTGACCTGAAGCTCGAACCGAAGTTTGTAAAAGAGCAGCTGGACAAAGACCGAAAGGCCGGCATCAGACTTCTGTTTCACGGTATTCCCGTGCATGTGACCTATCGGGCGGCAGAGGAAAAGGATGTTTATACGAAGGCAGAAGAGATTACCCTGAACGGACAGAAGCTGGAGGGCAGTCTGATTCCTGCGCAACTGCTGCTTCAGACGGAGGGTGTACAGGAGATATCCGTGGCACTTTCATAGGCATCAATAGAGATCCAAAGAACGATTCATGACGCAACAAAAAGAGCACTGTAAGTCATTCTCATGACCTACAGTGCCTTTTTATAGTGTTTTTTTCATAGTAAAACTTCGGTTTCTATACTGCAAAAACGCTCCGCGAGGATGCGCACGCGCGCGAACTGAAATATTTCGCACTTGCAGCCGCGCTCGGTATGTACAATCCGATTAAGAGGATTGTTATTCAGGAAGCTTCAGAATCTGCCCGGGGAAGATCAGGTTAGGACGACGAATCCAGGGATTCAGAGCCAACAGTCTTGCAACTGTGGTGTGATTTGCTCTCGCTATCCTGTAAAGGTTGTCGCCGCGTCTGATTACATATTCTGCAGTTTTTTCAGCGTTCAGTCTGTCTGCTTCCGCCGCTGATACTTCAGCGGTTTTGGTTCCCACTATGATGGTCTGACCGATATAAATCCTGTTGGGATTCTGAATGTCAGGGTTCAATGAGAGAAGCTCCCGCAGGGAAATATCAAACTTCCTTGCAATCTTAGAAAGAGTATCCCCCTTTATGACCTGATATGTGACGGGAACATTCACGGTTACGGTCTGCGGCTTGGAAGGAGCCGGTGTGGGAGCCGGTGTGGGAGCCGGGGTAGGAGTGGGCTCGGGAGTAGGCTCGGGAGTGGGCTCGGGAGTAGGCTCGGGAGTGGGCTCGGGAGT
>JAEDDX010000135.1 GCA_016293615.1 Acetatifactor sp. | reverse complement strand
CGCCGCATCGGGGAAATCGTTCCTCCGGGAAGCGGTACAACTTTGAAAATGGGGACGACGGTGTTGTCTTAGACCAACTACGAATTGTCAATATGAAAAGCTGATAAAATACAAGAAATTACTAAAAAAGGGTATAGAAACCAAGCTCCACGGTTGTGGAACTTCAAAATTCTGTGTTTGGGACTGATTTTTTGCTTAAGCAGTCATTTTTAGGGCGTTATTTCGCATGATTTCCAGATGATCTTCCGGAGAACGCAGTTCAAACGGCTTGCGTGACCTCAGAACGGCGAAAATATAAACCATCATCTTATGCATACAGGCACAGAGTGCAACATTGGCAGGCCTTCCGATTCGCTTCTTTTCATAATATTCTGCGAGGATAGCGTTAGCTGGTTCACGATTACAGCCCGGATGGACCGCGACATGCGTACACATATCAAGGATCTTGCGGATGTTTGCAGAGCCCCGTTTGCTTATCTTGTTGTGGGTTACCGACATCGTTCCAGACTGTTTTACAGCAGGATCCAAGCCCGCAAAGGCTACGAGCTGCTTCGCTTTTTGAAAGCGTGTGAAGTCTCCTATTTCGGACAGGATCACAATTGCTGCATACTGGCCAATGCCAGGAATCGTTGTCAATAGTTCAACGGATTCCCAGAAGCGGCTGTCTGAACGTGCTGTATCATAAATCTGCTTTTCAAGGGTATCGGTCACCTGCCGGATGTTGATCAGCATATTAGCATACAGAGAAACCAGCGTTGCGAATGACCCACGCTCTACATGAATTTCCTGTGCCTCTTTCGCCGTAGAGATCAGTAACTCTGTTTTCTGTATAGCGTATTTTGATGTAGGCTTTTTCCCGGATGCATCCGCAATTACCTTACAAAGGGTATTTCTTCTTGCGCCTAACACAGCCTCAGGGGTTGGATATTTTGATAAAACTGCTGTTGCTGATTGCGTTTGAATACTGCAGAAAACCTTTCTGAATCCGGGAAATACCTGGTCAATGAGTGCTGTTAATTTGTTTGAAAATCGGACTCTTTCAGATATAATATCTTTCCTTTGACGGGTTAAATCTTTGAGAGCTGCGATAACGCCAGAGTCAGAATAATTTTGCCGGAACATCTTGAACAGATACATCTGAGCAAGCCTTTTGGCATCGGTACGGTCGCTTTTGATCTTTCTGATTTCAAGATTCTTCAAGCTGCCGGATTGAATGGGATTGATGACTGTGACATTGACACCGATTCGCCGCAGGTGCTGCTCCAAAATTCTGTGATAATGTGCTGTCGATTCCATGACAGCAGACACAGTATCTATCTTGCCTTTTGATAGAACTCTGAGCTGCTCTGCGAAGTGCTGTAGTCCGGCGAGATCGAAATGAATTTTCGACTCTAATAGTACCTCGCCGGTTTCTGATATGGCACACATATCTGCAAAATGTTTGCTGATATCGATTCCAAGAATAATTTTGTTTGTCATTTGCATTCCTCCATTTGGTGATGACCATCCAATTGCCCAATATCAAAATGCTGGCATGTGAAACAGGTAATTGCCAATGGCAGACCTAACCAACTGACTCATCGAATTATTCGGCGGATGGCAATACAGTCTAAGACACAGGTAATTTCTTCCGAATACCCACCAAGCAACTTGTATATGCATCACCCAAGATAATGACAATTATAATCAGAGTTGGAATAGATCGCTACAGCAATTACCTGTAGTGGTATTGTACCAGCAAGCAACGAACCTGTCCGTACAGGTTCCGCTTGTTAGGGGCAAGGCACCCTAAGACCCCGGGAGGAGGATTGTATGATTGGGTTTTGCATTGGCTTGCTTATTGGAGGTTTCGTTGGCGTGACTATGATGTGCCTTCTTCAGATCAACAAGCCGTATAAAAAGGGTGATGCGTTTGACAAAAGATAGTCGGTTTGAGTTGCGGCTCACCAAAGCCGAACGGGAGCTTCTTGCGGCGAAAGCGAAGAAAGCCGGGATTTCTTCCGGCGAATTTGTACGGAAGATTATCCGAGGTACGGAGATTCGGGAAGCACCCACTGCTGATGTGAAGGAGCTGCTTCGAGTGATGAGAAGGATCGGTGGCAACATCAATCAGATTCTACACCGAGCCAATACGGTGGGCTTCATCGACACTGTCCAGCTGCGGAAAGACCTCGTGGAGCTGCGGGAAGCACGGCAGATGATTGTGGCGGCATACA
>JAEDDX010000070.1 GCA_016293615.1 Acetatifactor sp. | reverse complement strand
AAGTGTTCCGTTTTGCTTCGTAAGGAGCAAGCAAGGAGCACACAAGGAACAAGAAGCGCAAGCGAAAACAAAAGCCTTATGAAGCAGGAGATCGTTCCGCAAGGAGCGTATCTCCTGCTTTTTTTGTGCTGCACGGCTTTTCCTTCTTCCTTTTAGATCTTGTTGATTGCCTCCACCAGTGTTTCAATATCCAGGTGGGTGTAGACACGTTCGGTGAGCGTCATGGCACCGGAGTGCCCCACAATCTTCTTGATCATGGTTTGGTCTACGTGGGCCTCTGTCAGCATGGAAATGCAGGTGTGCCGGGTACAGTGTGGCGTCTGGTCATATCCAAGCTGCTCCATCAGGGGTGTGAAGTAACTGTCGTAGTAGTTCCTGTAATCAAAGTGCTTTTGATCCGGCGTGTGGAGCAGATATTCACACTGAGAACCTTCGTACCACGCTTTGTAGAATGGCAGCACCTTGTCGGCAATGGGAACTTTCCGCAGGCCGTTTTCGGTTTTGCTGGCAATCACATCAAAGTATTGTTCTTCCAGATGCACGTTTTCTTTCTTCAAGTCGAGGAACTCCGAGATGCGGCAACCGTTGTAGATCAGCATCAGCACGATCTGATAGTACGGGTCCTCTGCAAGCTCCCACAGGCGGGCAATCTGCTCCTTTGTGAACTTGTTCCGGTCACGCTTGTTGGGGTTCTTATCCTTGTACCGGCTCAAATCCACAAACTCGGAGTAATCCTTGTTGCAGATGTCGTTTTTCATGGCATAGGCGTACAGTTGGTTGAACAGCCCCTTGAGTTTTTTCAGAGTGGGGTAATTCTTCTCACAGGTGTCTACCACAAATTGAAGGTCCATCAGCCGGATATCCCGAAACACCTTGTTGTAAAGGGGTCCGCACACCCGATAGGACGCCTCATAGCCTTTTACGTTTGACTTGGAGATGGTGGGGAACTTCTCCTTTGACCAGCGTTCATAGACCTCCTGGAAGGTGGCTTTGGATGCCTTGATGTCAAAGGGATTGTTGTTGTACTCTGCCAGCATTTGCAGCCCCTCTGCTCTGGTTGCCGCATAGCCGATGGTGATTTGTTCCTGAACAGACTTTCCTGTTTCAGGGTTGACATGCCACCCTACCGTTTTCCTCACTGCGTAGGGTCTTCTTCGCTTTCCGGACATTTTCTTGACGCTGCCATATCCGTTGGGTAATCTCAAAAAATCTCAAACTTCCTTCCTCCCAGTGATTTCAAACTAAATTTGACAGGGGTATGTAACACCCACTGTTATTCCTGGTCGCCGTTTTCTTCGGCGGCCTTTTTCATTTTCTCCAGCATTTGCCGATCCAGTTCGTTGCGCCGCTGAATGCGCTCCAAATCGGAGAGGGCTTCCACTTCCTTGTCCTGCAACTTGGCGTCTGCGTAGTAGGCCAGTTCCTTTTCAATCCAGCGGTCAAAGGATTCTTGATCGGTCCAATAGGTTTCCAACTTTTCACGCTCATCCCGGAACTCTTCCAAAATCAGGCACAGAGAATCATTCATCTCGGCGGAGTGGTCATTTCCTTTGAATTTCAGGGAGCAGGACCATTCTTCGCTGTGGGGCGGGCGCTGGACATCGATCTCGAACCGGATACCGGCCTTCTTGTTTAATTGGTAAAGAACCGCAATCACATCAGACAGGCTGTCCAGCTGGATTTCGGGTTTCTGGTAACCAATCAGGTCTGCCGGAGATATGTTTAAGATTTTGGCGATGGCATTGATCATCGCTATGGATGGCTCAATTTCACCGCTTTCGTATTTTTGAACTGTGCGCATCGTCTTGTCCAGACGCTGTGCCAGTTCTGTTTGGCTCAAGTGGGCGGCCTTGCGGGCTGCCTTGATTCTCTCGCCAATTTCGGCTGGGTTGCTGTGCATTGTCATCACCTCGCTTGTATTGTAACACGAAGCTGTGCGAATTGCAAGGTCGTAATACGAATAATTTTTTCGTATTTAGTGTTGACAAGCGGCCCTGGATGGCTTATAATCAAAATACGAACTAATAATTCGTATATCAGCGATAAGGAGGTCATTCACATGGAGAAGAAAGTTTATGTCGATCTGCCGCCCTTCACCGGACGCAATGTCCCCATCACCGAGATTGCAGCCGCCATGCACAAGGATGCCCAGTATGTGCGCATTGGTTTGCAGCAGGGAATCCTGAAATTCGGCTATGCGATCAAGCTGGAAAACTCTAACGAGTACAACTACTACTGCCCCGACAGAAAGGTGTGGGAGGAAATTGGATACTTCCAGCCGGAAACCGCATAAAAAAAGAGCCCTCATCCTGGCAGATGAGAACTCTTGGCGGACAGTACAAACGGCAGCTGCCGTGTGACTATCACTCAGCAAGGATATTATAACACGACAGCTGCCAAATTCAACAATTATTTAAGGAGGAACAGAATTTGACAGCTTTACCAGACAGCATCATACAAAATGGTCTGTTCTGCTGCTGGAAGTATGAGGAACGGAATGAGAGGAAAACGAAGGTGCCATACCAGCCGCAAACCGGTCTGGGAGCGAAAAGCAACGATCCTTCCAGCTTCGTACCTTATAAAACAGCAGTACAGGCCAGCGGATATGATGGCATTGGAATTGGAATTTTCAACGGCATCTGTGCGATTGACCTGGACAACTGCGTTTCGGACAGCGGCTATTACACCCAGACCGCCGCAGAAATTGTGGCCTTAATGCACAGCTATACCGAGTACAGCCCCAGCGGAAACGGTCTTCACATTCTCTTTTCGGCAAAAGGGTTTCAGTATGATACCAAACGATTTTATATTATGAACCACCAGGCTGGAATTGAGGTGTATGTGGCGGGAGCAACCAACAAATATGTCACCGTGACCGGAAACCGCTGCGAGGATTATGAGTATGGTGACCGGACCCAGGAGCTGCAAGTGTTACTGGACAAGTTTATGCGCAGGACAGAGGTAGGCGCAGAAAATGCAATAAATGCAAAAAACTCTGATTTAAGCATGGAGCAGCTTCTGCAACTGGCAAAAAGCAGTAAGAACGGGGCAGCGTTCACAGCCCTTTGGAACGGTTCGTTGGAGGGATATTCGTCCCCATCAGAGGCAGATCTGGCACTGTGCAGTCATCTTGCCTTTTGGACAGGACGGGATGCTGCCAAGATGGACACTATGTTCCGGCAGTCGGGATTGATGCGGGATAAATGGGACCGGCAGCAATCCGGCACAACGTATGGTGCAATCACCATTCAGAAGGCGATCGAGCATTGCCGGGAGATTTACACTCCAAAAGCGGAGCCGTCACCGGTTTTTCAACCTATTGTTCCGCTGACGCCACAGTGGAGTGATCTGCCTGCATTTCCGGTAGACGCTCTCCCGGATGTGATTCGAAATTATGTGAGTGCGGTGGCCGAACACAGTCAGACTGCCCCGGACATGGCAGCGGTGATCAGCCTGGGTGTGCTGGCAACCTGCTTACAAGGGAAATACAAGATAGAGGGAACGCCGGGATACTGTGAGCCTTTGAGCTTGTACACAGTGGTGATCGCCGCACCGGGGGAGCGAAAGTCCAGCGTCATGCGGGATATGACCACATTTCTTTATGAATATGAGCAGGAATATAACAAGGCGCACAGCATGGAAATACGGGAAAACCATTCGCAGCGAGAATCTCTGGAGCGTCAGATCTCTGGCCTGCAAAAGAAGCTGGAGCGCAAGGAAAGCGGGGAAATGGAGTTGGAGCTGCGGCAGCTTCAGGAGCAGCTGGAAGAAACTCCAGAACTAAAGCCGGTTCGCTTTTTTGCGGACGATTGTTCCAGTGAAGCGCTGACCAGCTTGATGGCATCTAACAACGGGGTATTCTCGGTGATCTCTACGGAAGGAGGTATCTTTGACATCATGGCAGGACGGTATTCCAACAAATCCAACATTGATGTCTGGCTGAAAGGCCATTGTGGGGATGCCATTTATGTGGATCGAATGACCCGTGAAGCAGAGTGCATCATGCACCCGGCACTGTCGGCTATCCTCTCAATTCAGCCCAGTGTGCTGGACGAAATCATGTCCAATACCACCATGACAGGGCGGGGCTTGATTGCCCGCTTCCTGTATGCGTCCCCACCGTCCAGAATTGGCAGCCGGGTCTTTCGTACCCAGGCGATTCCGCCCGAAGTGACCGCAGCTTACCGCAGCTTGGTTTTTCGCCTGATGGCTCTGCCGATTGCTGGAGATGCCCAGACGGTACGCCTTTCCAAAAAAGCCTTTGACCTGATGGCCGATTACTTTCAGGAACATGAGAAGTTTCTGGTTGGCGAAGGACAGGCAATTTCCGATTGGGCAAGCAAATATATCGGTGCCGTACTCCGGATTGCGGGATTGTTGCACTGTGCTGATATGGAAGATGACAAAACAGAAGTGACAGCTTCTACGATGAGCAAGGCGATTCAGATCGGCAAATATTTTCTGGCTCATTCCACCTACGCCTATTCCGTGATGGGCACTGACTTAACCATCCAGAAAGCCAAATTTGTCTTGGCAAAGCTGAAAAAGAATAACGTATCGGTGATCAAGCGTTCTGAGCTTTTTCAGATGTGCCGGGGAAAGTTCTTTAAGAAAACGGAGGAGATTTTTCCGACGCTGGAACTGCTGGAGGAACATGGATACATTCGGCTGGAAGAACCGGAACGCCAGTCGGTAGGCAGACCAGCCGATGTGAAAATCATTGTGAACTCCGCAGCATGAAACCGAAATTTCTGCATTTATTGCATTTCCTGCACAGAGTTACACCCTGGTATCGCACCGCCGTCCCCATCGAAAAATCCGCAGATTTGGAGATGGAGGGTTCGGGAGAATCCGGAGGATTTTCCTGAACCGTGGGCGGCAGGATTGCTTACCGGATCAAGGATGCCGACCAAACCTGACTTGCTGTGTGGATAGCACACGCAAGCCAGGGAGGCTCCCGCAGGAGCCGCATCTCCCTCGGAGAGCCCACGATACTTTGCAGCCGCAGGATGAAAGTATCATAGTGGGTTATTACACTTCCGCAGGAAGTGCGCCCCGGCCCGCAGGCCGTACAAACGTGAAAGGAGCTCTATGGCAAGAAACGACAGGATTGACCGTACCAGCGCAAGAAATGTTAACCTGACCGCCGCCAAAATTGGAAACGCCCAGCGGCACAATGAACGAGAAAAAGAATCCTACACCAACCCAGATATTATACCAGAACGCACCCCTCAGAACATCCATTTTAAGAAGCCTACTGCCGGATATGCAGAGATGTTTGCACAGATGGAAAAGGATGGTGTAATCTCCACTCGTGGTCTGAAAACGGATGCCAACCTTTACGGGGAACTGATTTTTGATGTCAACTCCGCCTACTTCTATAACCATGGCGGGTATGAGTTTGCCAAGCGGTTTTATGAGGACGCTTACAAGGCTGCCATCGAGATTGTGGGCGGCGAACAGTATATTCTCTCCGCTGTTATGCACGCCGATGAGCGTAACCGGGCCATGTCCGAAGCACTGGGGCAGGATGTGTTCCACTATCATCTCCATGTGGTCTATGTTCCAGTTGTGGAGAAGCAGATCCTCTGGTCCAAGAGGTGCAAAGACAAATCACTTGTGGGAACCGTCAAGGAAACCATTATGCAGGTGAGCAGCAGTAAAAAATGGCTGTCCAAACCGGCATTGGATGAACAGGGTGTGCCTATTCTCCAAAAGAATGGCAAGCCGGTACTGCGGAAGTCTTACAGCGTTCTCCAGGACGATTTCTTCCAAGCTATGAGAAACGCCGGATATACGGATGTGGAGCGTGGAGAACGAGGCAGTTCCGAGGAACATTTGACCGTGACGCAGTTCAAGGTGGAACGGGAACAGGAGCGATTGGAACAACTCACCGCACAAACGCAACAGAAAGAGCAGCAGGCAGCGTCTCTGGAAAAGAAGATTGAGAAGATTCAAAAACAGCAGATTGCTGTTCGGAAAGTGGAGCAAATAGAACCCCATGCGGTTCCATTTTCCTCTAAAGTCATGCTGGATCGTTCCGAATATGAAAATCTGGCAGCTGCGGCAAAGAAGTTCTATGTCCAGGAGCGCAAGGAATCCAAACTGCAAAAAGCGCTGGATACAGCATTGAAGATGGTAAGTGAGTTGAAAGCGAAGGTTGCCACACTGACCGCAGAGCTGGCAGAGTACAAGTCCGTTCGTGGTCAGCTCAACACCGCAGGTTTAGAGCAGCAAAATGAACTGTTGATGAATAAGCTCCATCGGTACGAAACGGTGATAGAGCGAAATGGCCTGTGGAATTTGTTCCGACCCAGCAGAAAACCAGATCACAAACGGCAGGAAGAACGTCGGTAATATTTTTTCATTTGCCCTATCTGTATTTTGCGTACTGATAGGGCAAATTTTTGTTGTAGACATCGCAGAAAAACGGTGATTCTTGTTGATTTATCAATGCCGGATTGGTATAATTGTTCTATGTTATAGAACATAGAACAATTATGGAAAGGAGGTGCCGAATTGCCCCCAAAAGTGACCGTTGATAAAGCATCCGAGAGAGCTAAACGGAACCT
Organism: Acetatifactor sp.; assembly: GCA_016293615.1. Classification (GTDB taxonomy): domain Bacteria; phylum Bacillota; class Clostridia; order Lachnospirales; family Lachnospiraceae; genus Acetatifactor. The sequence continues at coordinate 5,506 of JAEDDX010000070.1, read as the reverse complement.
TGGAACTCTAATTATGCGATGCCGTGGAACGCTCAGCCAATCCCAATTGGCAAAAAGGGTTGGCTTGCCCCGTTCCAACATGAAATATATAGAAGACGGTGTCAATGCCCCGACAGCAGAAGTCTATGAAAAGCTGATTAAGGAACTAGAGCCGGATTTACAGACACGTCGGCGTATGGATCGCCTGTATATGGCAATTCGGAAGGTGCCTCCGCCGGATATTTGCCGAACTATCACACAAAACAAGGATTTGGTAGATGCAATGCGAAAGTTGGAAGGTTGCAATCTAACTCCAGACCAGATTGAAAGTGTTGCCACATTGTTTACGTTTTTTCAAAAGAATAGAGAAGGAGAACCCGTAAAATGAGAGATAAGTATTTTTATGAAGTAATGTTTGATGATATGTCCATTGACGTAAGCAAGGAAGTAGGATTGGTCTGGTCCATTGCCAACTCGCTCCGTGGTGCTTATACCTCGGATAAATATAAGGATGTTATTATCCCCATGGTCATCATCCGTCGATTTGAGTGCGCTCTGGAGGCTACCAAAGATGCAGTTGTAGCAAAGCACAAGCAGAACCCCAACCTCCCGGCTGCGCTCCTTTGCCAGGTTTCCCAATATCCTTTTTACAACTATAGTGAATACACCCTCAAACGCCTTTTGGATGACAGCGACAACATTGCATCCAATCTCAAATCTTACATTGAAGGCTTTTCCGCCAACATCCAGCTGATTCTGGAAAAGCTGCTGAAATTCAGCACTCAGATCGACAAAATGGATAAGAGCAACCGTCTTTACAGCGTGGTTAAAAAGTTCTCCGATTTGGATTTGTACCCTGCCCATGTAGACAGTATGAAGATGGGCTACATTTTCGAAGATATTATCCGCCGCTTTTCTGAAAACGCTGAGGCCGGTGATCACTATACGCCCCGTGAAGTAATTCGTCTGATGGTCAATGTGTTGTTGGCAGAGGGCTGCAACGACCTGCTGACTGATGAGGGTAAAATTGCCACCGTACTGGACGCAGCCTGTGGTTCGGGCGGTATGCTGTCCACTACCTATGATTTCCTGCGCCGCAAAAATCCCTATGTGGATGTGCGACTTTTTGGACAGGAAATTAACCCAGAATCCTATGCCATTTGTCTGGCGGATATGCTCATCAAAGGGCAGGATGTGAAAAACATTATGGGTGATGAGGAAGCCAATACCCTGAAAACGGACTGCTTCCCGGATCAGAAGATGCGGCTGGTGATCATGAATCCTCCGTTTGGTACACCCTGGGGCGGCAAAGATGCACCGGAAGGACAGGAGAAGAAAGTCCGTGAGGAAAACAAGAAGGGCGGACGGTTTGAGCACGGTCTTCCCGGAACTGGTGACGCCCAGCTGCTGTTCATGCAGCACGCCATCCATAAGCTGGATGAGAAAAACGGGCGTGCAGCGATTATTACCAATGGTTCGCCTCTTTTCTCCGGCGGAACCACCAGCGGTGAAAGCCAGATTCGGCGCTGGATGCTGGAGGAAGATTTGATTGAGGCCATTATTGCCCTGCCTACCCAGCTTTTCTATAACACTGACATCGGCATTTATATCTTCATTTTGTCCCGGAACAAGCGACCCGACCGCCGTGGAAAGGTGCAGCTGATCAATGCGGTGGATATGTGGAAGCCCCTTCGCAAATCTTTGGGCAAAAAGCGCCGTGAAATCGACCGGGATAGCATGGTAAAAATCACCGAGCTGTACTCCAACTTTGAGGAAAACCAGTACTGCAAGATTTTCCCCAACGAGGAGTTTATGTACAAGGAGTATGCGGTCTATCAGCCGTTGCAGCGCCGGGGTGTGCTGGATGCGGAGAGCATCGAGAGGCTGCGGACTAGCAGCTACTTCACCAGTAACTCCGGCATTTTCAATGAGACGGATTTTGAGCAGTTGAAAGAGATGAATCCCCGTAGTGCTGCCGACGAGAAGAAATACCAGAAATATCTGGCGGGGCAGCAGTTTGTGGCGGATGTGTTGGCCATTCTGGAAGCCAACCGCTCTGACCGTGTGTTTATGGATTACGGCGAGTTTGAAAAGCATCTGAAATCCCTGCTGGGCAAGGTGGAGGGAATGTCTGCCAGCCGGTTGACCGGTATTGCTATGGTACTGGCAGTAATGGATAAAACCGCTGTAGTTCAGAAAGATCGCAAGGGCGAAATTATCAAGGATACCACCACCAAGGACACCGAGATCATCAAGCTCACCCAGGACCCGGAGAAATATTTTGAGGCGGAAGTATATCCCCATGTGCCGGATGCTATCTGGGCCTATGAATTTGACCCGGAGAAAAAGGAAAGCGCTACCAATAAAGAAAAACTGGGCGCAGAGTTCCCGTTTACACGATTCTTTTACGAGTACAAGGAGCCAGAAAAGGCAGATGATTTGCTGGCCCAGTTTATGGAACTGGAAAAATCCCTCTCCGAAAAAATTGCAGCCTTGCAGGAAAGCGAGGGAGTGTAATGGCAGAGCAGATGAAACCCAGCGGAATTGACTGGATTGGAGATATTCCGGACGAATGGGACATTACAAAAGTTAGATTCGTAACGAAACTACGCAGTGAACAAGGTTTTTATAATTCCGATGATAAATACATAGGACTTGAAAATATCAGTAGTTACACGGGTGAATACATATCAACAGAAAGTGAATATGATGCCGGCATTTATGACTTATATAAAACTGGAGACTTGTTGTTTTCCAAATTGCGCCCATATTTAGCAAAAGCCTTGATAGCTGACGATTGCGGTTTTTGCACGGGAGAGTTAGCTGTAATTAAAGAATATAACGGAGATATTCGATATTTATTTTATTATATGTTGTCGGATGGTTTTTTGAAAATGGTAGATGCGTCCACTTATGGAGCAAAAATGCCACGTGCAAGTTGGGATTATATCAAAAATTTGCAAATTCCAGTTATAGGAAAAGCGGAACAGCAAGCTATCGCAGATTTTCTCGACAAAGAATGTGGCCAGATTGACAGCATTGCCGCAGATTTGGAAAAACAGATTGCCCTTTTGCAGCAATACAAAAAATCCCTGATTACTGAAACAGTAACCAAGGGGCTGGACAAGTCTGTGCCAATGAAGGACAGCGGCGTTGAGTGGATTGGGAAAATTCCGGAACATTGGCAAAAAACTCGTATTAAATTTGAAGCTTCAATAATTGGTAGCGGAACTACTCCGGATTCTGGTAACTCAATGTACTATGATAATGGAGAACATTCGTGGATTCAGTCTGGAGATTTGTATGGGAATGATTATATTTATGAAACGGAAAAGCAATTAACTAACTTAGCTATTTTGGAATGTCATGCTCTTAATTGGTATATCAAAGATTTTGTGGTGGTTGCAATGTATGGCGCATCCGTGGGGAATGTTGCAATTTCTAAAATTGATTCATTCACTAACCAAGCTTGCTGTGTAATAAAGCTAAACGAAAAAAATGACAATAGATATTTGTTTTATTTTTTGAAAGCTGCCCAAGAAGAAATGCTTTTAAAAGCTTTTGGTGGAACTCAGCCTAACATCAGTCAGGTAATAATTAAGAATCTTAACTTCCTCAATGTGCCATTGCTAGAACAAATAGAAATAGCTAATTTTTTAGACAGTAAATGTGATATGATAAATGAAATGTTGAAATCAAAAAAGGATCAATATGATGTTTTAATCAAACACAAAAAATCTCTCATTTACGAATATGTCACCGGCAAAAAACGAGTGAAGGAGGTGCAGTGAGATGGCCATCAAAGCAGGGCAATTAAAGGAACGGGCAGATTATCAGGCATACATTCTGGAAATGCTGCGGAAGGAAAATGGCTATCAGGTGCGCCCCTCTACCGCTTACGATCCCGGATACGGCATGGACGTGGAGCTGTTGTTTTCCTTTTTGGAAGCAACCCAGCCGGATGAATTAACACGGCTGGAAAAGCTCTATGGCGACAAGACTCGCCAGACCATCCTCAACTACATCAACAATGAGGTCAACAAGAAAAACCGCAGCTTGCTGGATGTACTGAAGCACGGCGTGGAGTTTGATAACGGTGTATCCCTGACTTTCATGTACCGCAAGCCCGCCACCACCTTTAACCAAAAGGCGGAGGCGCTATATCAGCAGAATGTACTCTCGGTGATGGAGGAAGTCTGGCACAAAGAGGGTGAGCGCATTGACCTTGTAATCTTCCTCAACGGCATTGCCATTTTCACCTTTGAGCTGAAATGCAACACCAGCGGACAGAACTATGAGGATGCGATCCGTCAGTATAAGTTTGAGCGAGATTATAAGACCCGATTGCTGAAATTCAAGGCGGGTTGCCTGGCTCACTTCGCCATGGACTTGAACGAAGTCTATATGTGCACCAATCTTAAAGGAAAATCCTCCTTCTTTCTTCCGTTTAATAAAGGCTGCGGCGTTGGGATTCACTCCGGCAAGGGGAACCCCCACAATGAAAACGGCATCAATGTTTCTTATATGTGGGAAGATATCCTCAAGAAAGATACAGTGCTGTATCTGATTGATAAAATTATATTCCTGCAAAAGGAGACCAAGAAAGACCCGGATACCGGTAAGCGTGTGACCAAGGAAACGCTGATTTTCCCCCGTTATCATCAGTTTAATGCCGTGCGCAAGCTGGTGGAAGATGTCGTAGAACACCACAGCGAGAAAAATTACCTGATTGAGCACTCGGCAGGCAGCGGCAAAACCAATACCATTGCATGGCTGGCACACCGCCTTGCCTCCTTGCACGACAGAGAAAACAAGGTCATTTTTGATACGGTCTGCATTATCACTGACCGTATCGTGGTAGACCGTCAGCTTCAGAATGCCGTACTTTCATTGGAGCATAAGGCCGGTCTGATCAAGGTCATGGATGAAAAATGCACGTCCAAAGACCTGGCAGATGCCCTCAACGGTAACACCAAAATCATTGTAACTACCATCCACAAGTTCATGTACATTCAGAAACTGGTCCAGGAGCTGAAAAGTAAGACTTTTGCCGTCATCATCGACGAGGCCCATTCCTCTACCGCCGGAACTGCCATGGAAGCAGTGACGTATGCTCTTTCGGAGAGCCGCAAGCTGAGCGAGGCTGCTCCTGTTGATGTGTCCGAAGAAGAAAAATCCATGGGCGATATTATCGAGGACGAAATTGCCCGTAGCGGAAAGCAGCCCAATGTTTCCATGATTGCCTTTACCGCAACTCCGAAACCGACTACCTTGCAGTTGTTTGGCTGTCTGAACGAAGAAGGAAAAAAGGTTGCCTTTGACCTGTATTCCATGAAGCAAGCAATTGAGGAAGGCTTCATTCTGGATGTGCTGCAAAACTATGTGACCTATAAGACTTATTTTGAAATTAATAAGGCTATTGAGGACGATCCTGAGCTGGAAACGATTGCCGCAAAGCGTAAGATTGCCAAGTATATTGAACTGCATGATACCAACATTGCTCAGAAAGTGGAGATCATTATTGAGC
>JAEDDX010000019.1 GCA_016293615.1 Acetatifactor sp. | reverse complement strand
AACGGATAAATCTGATAAAAAACACTCTCAAATGCCCACATTTTGTTATTCTCCTTTTTATTGACCGGTTCAGTACCATTTTACCGGTTTTCTTTCCTGTTTTTCCGAGTTATACACTGTCACAATGTGCATAAGGTGGATATGTCTGTCGTTTCTTCCGAAAAAATCCAGTAAATCCACATATTTATCCACTTATACACATGTGTCAGTTTTTTGATACACCATGTCAGTTTCTTAGACACGCTCTGTCAGAAACCTGTGTCACAGCCATTCGTTCCAGAAACGCTCGACCCTTTTCGATACCGTATCCAGTGTCACGACCTCATACTCCTCCCACTCCCTCGGAAAGAGTCTGCGGTAGGAAAATTGCAGAAACCTCTCGTCCAACAGCGCAATCACCCCGATATCCTCCACCGTCCGGATCACGCGTCCGGCTGCCTGGAGGACCTTATTCATTCCGGGATATCGGTAGGCATAGGCAAAACCATCCTCCCCGCTCTCATCAAAATACCCTTTCAACAGTTCTCGCTCAAAGCAGACCTGCGGAAGGCCGGTCCCCACAATAATGGTGCCGATCAGGCTGTCATTTTTCAGGTCGATTCCCTCACTGAAGATCCCGCCAAGGACGCAGAACCCGATCAGCACCGTGTCCTCTTCCTCGATCTCGATATCGATGTCCGCCAGCAGCTCCGTTTCATTGCCGCGAAACCGTCCCAGGAACTCCTCCCGGTCGGTTTCGTTCATTGACTCGCTCTGCAGGATGCATTCCCTTCCGGGGCCCGCGAAATGCTCCTGATACTTTTCATATACGGTGCGCAGGAACGCATAGGAGGGACAGAAGACCATATAGTTGCCGTGTCTGTTTTGTACGATCTGCTCGATATAGGCAGCAATATTGTAATACTCCTCCTCAGACCTTCTGGTATACCTGCTTGTCACATCCCCTGCGATCAAGAGCGCGCGTTTCTCGGGCCGGAACACCGACTGCGCATAGACCTCATAGTCCTCCTCCTTCCCGCCGAGGAGCTTTTTATAGTATTGTATCGGCAAAAAGGTCGCTGAAAACAGAATCGAGCTGCGTCCTTTCTGCATACAGCGCTCCAGATTGGCGGCCGGATTGACACAAAAGAGCTTGATCATGAATGACCCGTCGTCGCAAAGCTGTGTATACTTTACATAGTTTTCATCCAGAAGTTCATACATCTCGAGGAAATGACTCACATCAAAATAGAAATCCAGAAGCGCATCCCTGATCTCAAGCTGCGCCGTCTCCTGTTCCTCAAGATAATCACTGATGACTCCCTGCAGCCGGAGCAGCGGCCTGATAAAATCCTCGACGGATTCCACGACCATGCTCTGCTCACATTCCCGCTTCATGGAAAGAAGCTGCTTATTGCACTTCTCCAGGTGATAAATGATCGTCTCGGCGAACCCCTTCCTGACCAACACACTGTGCCCGGTCCTTCGCCGGGTGCGGACAGCGACGTCATCTTCCGCCTCCAATGTCTCATCATAAAACAGGTCTGTCTCTTCTGCTTTTTGTATGTCATTATCCTGCGACACCGTGAGCGACTCACTTGTCATATCGAGTGACAGCTGCCCGGAAACCCCGTGTTTTCCCGATTTTCCGGCAATTTCTGACATGAGTGTCTTTTTCATTTCATGCCGCAGCTCCAGAAATTGCTCCTTGAACAGGATCGCGCTGTACATCTCTCTGCCTCTTTCCAGCAGATTGTGCGCCTCGTCTATCAGGAAGATATAATCTCCCGAGGTATTGTCACCGAAAAATCTCTTCAGGTACACATCCGGGTCAAAGAGATAATTATAGTCGCAGATCACCACATCCGCAAACAGGCTCATGTCCAGACACATCTCAAACGGACATACCCTGTGTTTTTCCGCGTACCTCTCAATCTTCTCTCTGCTGAAGCCATCCGTGGAAGTCAGCAGATCATACATCGCCTCATTGATACGGTCGTAATGCCCCTTGGCGTACGGACAATGCTCCGGATTACATTCCGCTTTGTCCATGAAGCAGATCTTCTCCTTCGCCGTGAGAATCACGCTCTTGAAGGCCAGTCCTCTGTCGCGCAGAAGCTGAAAGGTATCATCCGCTACCGTTCTTGTAATGGTTTTGGCCGTCAGATAGAAAATCTTCTCCCCCATACCGCGCCCCATGGCCTGCACGGCCGGATATACGGTGGAAATCGTCTTGCCGACTCCGGTCGGAGCCTCCAAAAACAGTTTCTTCTGATGATAGATGGTACGATATACATGCGTGACAAGTTCCTTTTGACCATCCCGGTACGGAAACGGAAACTGCAGTTTCTGAATGGAATCCTGCCGCTTTCTCTTCCACCGACAGTTGTACGACGCCCATTTATGATAGGCGGCGAGGAGCTCCCCGAACCATCTCTTCAGCTCCTCAAAGGTAAAATCCGCATAAAAATACTGAAGATGCTCCGTCGGAATATGACAGTAGGTCATACGCACCTCAATCTCTTGCAGGCCATTTTGCAGGGCATAAATATAGGCATAGCACTTTGCCTGCGCAAGATGAAGGGGCAATGGTTCCCTCCACTTGGCAGGATCACGATAGGTGCCTTTGATCTCATCAATCACGACCCTGCCATCCTGTCTGAAAATACCGTCGGCACGCCCGTCAATGATCAGACGATAGTCCTCTTCCTCCACGGTCAGCTTCAGCGCAACCTCAGCCAGATACTCCGGCCCCATACGCCTCTGAATCTGGCGGTGAATGCGGCTTCCCTCCCTGCAGGCAGCCTCGGGCGAGACCTGTCTTCGGTTATCAATATCGCCGTGACGCAAAATAAACTCCACCAGACTGCGCACGGAGATCCGGATCTCGTCCTTACTCTCTGTGCCTGCAGTATCTGATGAAGTTTCCTGCACCGTATCATATTCAGTTGTGGCTGCGATTCTGCTGACCATAACCCTTCATAGTCCTTCCCGATACTCACTGACATAATTTTACTGCATCTTGTAGGTCAAGTCAAACCGATTCCCATATTTTGTGAAAGTCTTGTGACATTCCGGTCCTCTCCACAGGCAATCTTACCTCTGTTTCATTTCCACTATCCCTGTCCGGAATTGTGATTTCGCCGGCCCGATTGCAGGCAGAGCGTTTTCACAGATCTGCCTGACTCTGACTCGTATCAAATTCCATCATGTACTCGCGATAGCGAAGCGGCAGCATCTGGCGCTGCAGCTTCGGGTTGAAGCGGGCCTTGATGGCAATGGATCTGCAGAATTCCCGGAACAATTCGCTGTACAGCTTCTCCGCCGCAGAATACCGCAGCTTCGGCGCCTTATCCCCCCACTGAAGATACCACTGCTCCCTTGCAGGATGAATGCCGAAGATTCCCCTTCTCTCATCATACAGCGCAAAATGCTCGGAAGGATACCGGTCCGCAAAGTGGGGCATCAAAAAGGTTAAGATGTTGCACTTCGGGGCGAAGGAGGCAAACAGAATACCGTTTTCCAGCTCCCGGAACCGCATAAAACCCATCAGATGATGAATCTCCCGCCAGGCTGTCCTCGCCAGTCCAAACGCTTTCAGGACATCATCATTCGCCAGGTTATCAAACAGATGACCGGGCAGGCACCGATGGGCCAACCCGTACACGATCGTCTGATACACGGCCTGCCCCTTCTCCGGGTCTTCCGTCGCCAGCGCCTCACAGACCGTCATGTAATCCTCCTCCCCGAAACGGCGCCGTATCGTATTCATCACCTTCATCACCTTCTCCATCTCGGGCACAATCTGCACATCCTCCCCAAAGAGAATCGGATCGTCATCCAGGACAATCCTCGTCTCCGCGTGATTCCGCCTCTCCTCATACGAGCGATAAACGGCTGTAAATATACTTTCCAATGAATCTTCACAACGATACACGATCATACTCTTTCTCCTATCTGCGAAAGCAGACCCCCGTCTGCCGGCAAAAGCCCCTCCTTACAACCTGTCGTCGCCCCGGCTGCCGACAAAAGCCCTCCCCCGCAACCTGCGTTCGTTCGCCCTCGTCCGCGGCTTCTAGAGCTGCCCTACGGCGGTCTGCAGGGCTTCCGCGGGTGAAACCGGTCTCTGGAACTGCCCGTCGTCAAACAGGGACATCTGCCTGTAGGTCATGCCGTCGCTTCCAAACTGCACACGATCCTTTTTCTCCGTCAGATTCCGCACAATCATGTCCTCGTCAAGCTTTACGGGATACATCATTCTGCCGCAGCAGGTGATAAAATAGAGCGCCCTCTTGAGCACCACGCCAATCTTCTTCAGATCCTGAAAGGTGAGGTTTCCGCACCTTCTTGCCGCCATGATTCTCTGCGCGCTCTTCAAGCCGATTCCCGGAACGCGCAAGAGCGACTCCATGGGCGCTTTGTTGATTTCCACCGGAAAAAACTCCAGGTGTCTGACCGCCCAGTCCTCCTTCGGGTCTAACAACACATTGAAAAATGGTCGTTTTTCATCCAAAATCTCCTCCGCGCGAAACCCGTAGAACCGCAGGAGCCAGTCCGCCTGATAGAGTCTGTGCTCCCGAAGAAGCGGAGGTCCGCCGGGGAGCGCCGGCAGAGCCTTGTCATTTGTCGTGTTGACGAAGGCAGAATAAAACACCCTCTTTAGGCCAAACTTCTGATAAAGATTCTCGGCAACATGAATCAGCTGAAAATCATTCTCGGGGGTGGCGCCCACGATCATCTGTGTGGACTGCCCACCCAACACAAAGCTTGGCGCATTCCGGTAAACAGCGATCTCCTGCCTGTTGGCGAGGATTCCCTGCTGGATCTGCCGCATCGGGGTCAGAATGGTCTTGCGATGCTTATTCGGGGCAAGGTTCTGTAAGCCCTCCGCCGTGGGCAGTTCCAGATTCACACTCATTCTGTCCGCGAGAAACCCAGTCATCTCGATGAGCCTCGGGTCCGCTCCGGGTATGGCCTTGACATGGATATACCCCCGAAAGCGATAGGTGTTCCGAAGCATCCACAGAGTGCGGTAGATCAGCTCCATCGTAAAAGAAGGATTCCGGATAATGCCGGAGCTCAGAAACAGCCCTTCTATGTAGTTTCTCCGGTAGAATTCTATGGTCAGACTGCAGATTTCCTCCGGCGTGAAGGTTGCCCTGGGGATGTCGTTGCTGCAGCGGTTCTGGCAATATTTACAGTCGTAGATACACTCATTGGTCATCAATATCTTCAAAAGAGAAATACAACGCCCGTCGCTGCTGAAGCTGTGGCAGATTCCGGCATTGATGCAGTTGCCCATGTCATGTCCGTTTCCCTTGCGCTCCACGCCGCTGGAAGTGCACGCCACATCATACTTTGCCGCGTCCGCCAGAATGTTCAGTTTTTCTCTCAGGCCGGACTGCCCGCCTGTTGCCAGATACTCCATCGTTTCCTCCCCTGAGGCGCTCACTTTCTCACAGCTTTCCAAACCGCATACCAAGTTCGGACAAGCGCCAAAAACGGCAGCGCCCCTACGCAAACATATGTTCTGTTTAGTCAATCATAGCACATATGTTCTGCAAAAACAAGTCGAATTTTTTCATCTTCGGAAGACATCCCGGAACAAAGCGAAAACCTCTCTTATTTCCGTAAATTTCCATAAAAAAAACTTGCAAAATCAACGAAAACGCGCTTAAATAGTATAGTATGATATTCTATGAATACATAAGTGGAGATTGAAACCATGTCTAAATTTACTTTACCCAAAGATTACAAATCCGAGTTAAATCTTTATGAAACACAGGTGGCTATCAAGACCGTAAAGGATTTCTTCCAGAGCCTTCTTGCAGAGCGTCTCAACCTTCTGAGAGTGTCCGCTCCCCTGTTTGTCTCTCCCGAATCCGGTCTGAATGACAACTTAAACGGTGTGGAGCGCCCTGTTTCCTTTGACATCAAGTGTCAGGAAGGCAGAGAAGGAGAAATCGTCCAGTCTCTCGCAAAGTGGAAGCGTTACGCGCTGAAAAAGTACGGTTTTTCCGTCGGAGAAGGCCTCTACACGGATATGAGTGCGATCCGCAGAGATGAGGAGACCGACAACATCCATTCCATCTATGTGGACCAGTGGGACTGGGAGAAGATCATTGCAAAGGAAGACAGAACCCTTGAGACCCTCAAGGAAACCGTAAAGACCGTTTACAAAGTCCTCCGCAAGACCGAGAAATATATGTCCATCCATTACGACTACATCGAGGAGATTCTTCCTCATGACATTTTCTTTATCACCACGAAGGAGCTTGAGGAAATGTTCCCCGACTACTCTCCCAAGGAGAGAGAATACTACATTGCCAAGGCGAAGGGCGCTGTCTGCGTCATGCAGATCGGCGATGTACTGGAAAACGGCGAGCCCCACGACGGCCGCGCTCCCGACTACGACGATTGGGCGCTGAACGCCGACATCATCGTTTATTACCCTGTATTGGACATCGCGCTTGAACTGTCCAGCATGGGTGTCCGCGTAGATGAAACCTCCATGAAGGAACAGCTTCAGAAGGCCGGATGCATGGACCGCGCAGAGCTTCCGTTCCACAAGGCGATCCTGAATGCCGAGCTCCCCTATACCATCGGCGGCGGCATCGGCCAGTCCCGTATCTGTATGTTCTTCCTGAGGAAAGCACATATCGGTGAAGTACAATGCTCTCTGTGGCCCGATGAGGTCATGGAAGCCGCAAAAGAACAGGGCCTGCAGCTTTTATAAGCTGCAAGCCCTGTTCTTTTGTTTCCCTGTAACTATTCAGGCAAAAGGAGCGTCCCTGACTCCTTTATGGAAAGTTCATGTTCGGAAGCGATCTCCATCCGGACCACAGAGAGGGTTCCTTCTCCTTCCTTCAGGCACGCAGGAATGCTCATATCATACTGACCGTCTGTCATCTCAGTATAGGCAATGATTTCCTTCTCATAAAGAATGAAATAACACGAATCACCGGTATTTGCGGATGTGCATTTCCATAGCTGGTACTCTCCGCACCGGTCCATATACTGCAAAACACCATTTTCCAAAGACAGTTCTAGATAATCCCCCAATTCTTTATTGAAGCGATCCCACTCCGGACTGCGATATCCCAAAACAGGGCTCTCGACTGCTTCTCCCTTCTCACCAAGCACACTGTCGGTCCCCACTGCCTTCCATTCCTCAATCGCTGCGGTTGCTTCGGAATCCGAGAGTTTCCATTCTCCGTAATACAGGTTCTGCGGTTCTACAGCCAGATTATCCAACAACAAATACACAAGCTTGTTTTCATCATACAGATATTTCATCTGCGTACAGACATACCCCTCCGGAATAACCAGATACTTCACATCATCCGCTGTTATGGCTGCGATTCTATTGTTTGCACTGTCATCCACGAAAACCGTATCTTCACTGACACAAAAAGAATATACTCCCGATGGTCTGCGCCACTCTCCATCTGCCGCACTATATTTCAGTGAATTGGGCTCATCATCATTATACTGCAAAACATAGATTTCTGACCCGCTGCCAAGGCAGGGAACTTCGTTCGAATTCATTCCTTCTGAATTCATTGCTTCCGTTGTTTCAACCATCTCGCTGATCGTTTCACTGTGCTCTTGTGTGAGTGTCTCCGGCACTTCCGAAGGTCTCTCGCCGCTATCCCTTCCGCATGCATTCAGCACGGTCACAGCAACTGACAAAATACACACAAACAACCATTTTTTCATAAGCGTTTTCCCCTCTAATTTATTATTTTAACAAAATAGTTGTATCTCATAGGGATGTAATCGTCGTTTAATAAATCCTGATACCTCCTTCCTGTTCTATATATTATTTTCCCTGATGAACAACTTTCCTCATATGTATCGACATACCTTATCCCATTAGTAAAATAAGTCCATACAACTATCATAACATGGCTACCTGATTTGCACAATATATCATACGGTTCAACATTTTGAACTGTTGAATTAGCTGTGAAACAATTGGTCATATTAGTAGTGCTATGCTTATATGGAAGATTATATGCAACTGAAACATAACCCGAACAGCCCATTCCTACTGTTCCGTTAATCACATGTGTCGAATCTGTACAAACATTTCCGGCATACTTTCCTTGTGTCAGCAAATCCATCTGTCAGAAATGAGTAGAATGTATTTGCATTCTATAGAATACTAACATGAGTTTAATCACAACTAACTATATTCTTCTATTTTCTTATAAGTATTCCTCCTCCATCGCCTTCAAGTAAGATTGTCTTTGCAATAAATTCTGGTCTGAAATTTTGAATAACAAACCGCTCATAAAATCTAAACCAATGCAATCACCTCCCTGCGCTATATAGAACCAAAAACTGCTTCCTCTATCAATTCTTCTCTATCTCAAAGAAATTGAAGTATCAATCAGAAGCACTGACTTTTTCAAACAACAATAAAAGATTAATTTCTATTTTAATATTAGCATGACAATATAGATTCGTCAATATTATATTTTCGTGCATAGTATTGACAACGCAGTATACTTATCTTATGATAAAAAGAAACTGTATTGATATTTCCTATGAAGGGGACATATGTGCAATGGCTTTATCAGAAGGAATCAAGAGAGGCACTGTCGAGCTACTGATTCTGACTTTGCTTCAGGATCAAGATATGTATGGATACCAGCTTTCTCAAGAGTTCACGCGTCGAAGCAACGGTCTATATACTCTTCAGGAAAGCACGATGTACCCTACGCTTTATCGCCTGGTTGATAAAGGAATACTCTCTGACCGACAAGAGAAAGTCGGAAAACGAAAGATGCGAGTCTATTACCATCTTGAAGAGCCGGGAAGAGAATACCTGAAAAGGCTTAGGAAGGAATACTGTAGCATCTGTCGTGGAGTACTCTCTATTTTAGATATTACAGATATGAAAACATTGGAGGAAGAGGGTTATGGTCAATGAGCAGGATTTATCTAAATATATTCGACAGGCTGGAAAAGGTTGTCCGTTTTTTGTCCGGAAAAGGCTGACTGCTGAACTTCGAAGCAATTTGTCCGATTTTCTGGATGCACACCCTGAGTACACAATGGAGGATGTCAGAGCACATTTCGGAGTTCCCGAAAAATTTGCAGATGAGTATCTCTTGACATTGGACGAGAGTACCAGACAAAAATATATTCATAGTGCAAAATTCATAAAATGGAGTTGTATATCCGTATCCGTTGCTATTATACTTATCTTAATGGTCACTGCACTTATGCTTCTCCATGAAGTTTCTGAGACAAGAGTATATTATTATTACGAATATGTGACAGAAGATAGCATTAGTCAAGATTAATAGAGGGCCAATATATGAAGAGAATGTTTACCCTGTTTACGACGGTTGTTTTGCTCGCGGTTCATTTTTCGTGCAATACAATTTCTGTTCGTGCCGAAGCAAATGACATAATCCATGAAGAAATCATTAGCGAAACATCTGAATATTTTGCAGATGGAAGTTCTGTTACCATTATAGTGACCGAAAGATCAACTGCCATAGAAAAGGCATCTGTTTATACAAAATCGGGTTCGAAACATTATATTTTTTTTAATAATGATAAAGTTGAGGTCTGGCGATTTTCTGTTAATGGTACATTTACGATAAATCCAGGTATAAGTTCTGCATGCACACAAGACTCCTACAGTATCAGCATCTCTGACAGCACATGGGAAAATGCAGCAGCTTCAACATATCATTTTGGTAATCAGGCTATAGGGGATGCCACATTTATCAAAAAGCTTTTATTAATCACTATAGACACTCAAAATTGTAATATTGTTCTATCCTGCGATAATAATGGCAATCTTTCATGATCTCCTATTGAACAACAGATAATTGCAGACAAAGAAGGCTTAAAACAGCCTTAATAAAAAAGATTCCAGTCACTTATTATGATTGGAATCTTTTTGTAGCATTCAGATTCAAAAAGGTTGTTCACTCTTCCCATGGAAGATCTGCTGTCTAATAAGTTTCAAGGATTACTGTTCGCACTGACACGGAAGCTCTCATCCGCCCTCGCAAGCATCTCCTCTGCTTTCCGGTATGCTTTGATGTGTCGAAGTCCGGTCTGCAGCGCACGAAACAGTGCCGCCCGCAGCAGATCGATAATGATGCCTGCCGTGAATACGGCAAGCACCGCCAGCGCCATGCCAAGAATCAGGCTGACGGGGCCCGTGACCCGGTCTGCCCCCAGCAGGTTCTGCCAGGAGTAGCGAAGTCCCAGATTCTCATGAAGCAGATAGACGCCGAGGGTATGAGGCGCTATCCTTCGCACGATACGGGCAAACAGCCCCTCTTTGATCTTCAGGCTCATAAATATCCAAAAGAGCCCCAACGCCGCCAGAAAAGGCAGCAGATGGTTGTATTCATAGCTTACGCCGAGCATCCGCTCCAGACTTCCCGTCTTTTGAAAAACCGCTCTCAGACACATTGCTTCCAGAAGGATCAGGAAGACTCCTCCGAAATACAAAATCACGGCATTTCTTCTCTTTTCCAAAAATGCGCAGCCGTATTTTCTAAGATAGGCCGCTGTCAGGAAAATCACCAGATACCAGACAAAATCATATCCCTTTTCGTCTGTTTCCAGACGGATGGGAAGAATACTCTTCATCACACAAAACACAGCGAACAGGGTCCCCAGTGCGAAACGCAGCTGCTCCCGGCTCATGTGCCTTATCGCTGCCCCGACCAGCGGAAGCAGCAGATACAAAAACAGGTATGCCGTCAGGAACCAGTAATGCTCCATTGAGATCGGGAAAAGCAGGGTCAGATAATAGTGCGTGTCCACGGTCGTCTCTGCGATCACACCCGTGGCAGCCCCAAGCAGCCCAAAAACTACAGAATAGAACTCCACCTGAAGCCACAGACCGATCAGACGGCTCGGCTTAAAGGTCGACTCGCATAAAAAGTAACCGCTGATAAACATGTAGGCGTTGACCGCAACGATGCAGAAGGCTTCCAGAACCCATGCACAGATCCCGGCAGCGCTCATATTCTTTTCCGCAAGCGGCGTAAGAAGCCCGCCCTTTCCGAGATAATGCAGCACAATGACCATCATCATGGCCACACATCGCAGCAATTCAAGATTTGCCATCCTCTTCTTTTCAGACATCGGTGTCCCTCCGGCTTCCAATGGTCTGCCCGGCAGGGTTCTTCTGATGCACAGGCTGCCGGACAGTGTCATTATAACATGATTCAAATACGAAGTCAAAAAAGGCTGCCGGCCGGAATTGCTCCGACGGCAGCCTCCTTTGTGTATGTGAGTGAGAAATGTTTTGACCGATTAAGGAAGCATATCAGAAGAGCCGAAGAACTTCTCCCACTTTTCTGCACGCTCATCCATGATATCCTGACCGCCTGCGGACAGATAGTCAGAAATATACTCATCCCAGACAGCGTCAAACTGATCCGGAGATGCAACAACGGCGTTGTCATAGGTCTGGTCTCTCTTCGCAGACAGGGTATCGCCTACGCCCGCTTCTGCCTCGATGGCACCTACATTGACATTCTTGCCGACCCTGAGATCGGTGCCTGCGATCTTGTCTGCCTGCTGAACAAGTTCAGGTTCGTTTGCAGCATAAGTGTATGCCTTGGAAAGGCTGGTCAGCTTGGCATCGCCCAGATTCAAACCGTTGCAGGTAATGGTGTAGTCAATGTTCATACCGGAGTTCATGATAGCGTCGCCGGTTGCGGCAACCGTCTGGATCGCACCGCCTTCAAGTACATTGTGGGTCACGCCTTCATCACCGATCTGCAGATACTTGATGTGCTCAGGTGCGCTGATCCAGTCAAGATACAGCATGGAAGCCAGAGGTTCCGTGTTGGTGGAAGGGAAGAATATCTTACGGTCGATAGGACCGGGTACAAACTTGGTGTGGCCGCCGTTCTTATCCTCAAAGCAGTCGATTGCAACGAACTTTGCATCTGCGCCGACCTGTCTCTGCAGGTTTGCATTGATGCTGTCCTCACCGTTACGGAAAGGATAATCCCAGTTGTGGGTAAATGCGCCTACATAGCCTGCCTTCATCATGGAGTCCTCTGTGGTATCTCCGCTTCCGTACAGTGCGAAGTCATCCCACATCAGTCCCATGTTGTACCACTTATTCAGCAGTCTGACAGCTTCCTTGGTACCGTTCTGGGTCAGCTTTCTGTCATCAAACCCATTGATATAGAACTCCTTATCGGAGATTTCGGGGTCGATGAAGGACTCGATCAGTGTTGCTGCTCTCCAACCCACATCATAGCTGACAGAGTAAGGAATCATCTTGTCTGCATCAGCGCCAAGCAGGGTAGCTGCATTGTCTCTGAATGCCACCAGCATATCCTCGAACTCCTGCTTTGTGGTGGGAGCCTTCATGTTCAGCTTATCCAGCCAGTCCTGACGAACAAAGGTAACGACACGGTTACTTGTTGCAAGCTTGGCTTCGATTGCCCAAAGCTTTCCGGTCACGGGATCTCTGTCCCAGTTGATATTGGTATCGCCGAGCCAGTTCCACAGGTTGGGAAGCACATCCTTGTACTGGTTCACATAACCGCTCAGATCGATAACGCCGCCCATATCGGCATATGTCTGAATGGTAGGATAGCTGTAGGTTACACAGATGTCAGGCGCGGTGCCCGCAGCAAGAAGATTGTTGATATCGTCTACTTCGGTCCAGCGGGGAACCTTAACGAACTCAACTTCTACATTGTGATCTTCCAGCATGCCCTTCTTGATGTATTCCGTGTACTTGTTGTTGGTCGGGTCGGAGCCGCCGTCGTTGCCGCGGTCATAGATCTCGACCCTGATGTGTCTGGTTTCCGTAAACCTGCCGTTCTCAAACTCGGCCTGTGATACTTCGACAACCGGTCCTTCGCTGACAGAACTTTCTTCTGCGCTCGAGCTCTCGGGAGCGTCGCCTCCGCCGCATGCCGCAAGAGAGAAAGTCATAACAGCTGCCAGCAGAATGGATAATACTTTCTTTTTCATTTTTTCCTCCTTTTTCAATGAAAATATAAATTTGAATGAACGGGTTCTTCGGACCCGATTATTCCTTGACTGCTCCAAGGGTCACGCCATGGATGAAGTATCTCTGCAGCCAGGGGTAGATCAGAAGGATGGGGATCGTGGAAAACATGACGATCGCTGCCTTCAGGGATTCCGACAATCCCGGTGCGGAGAAGCCCTCCTGCGTCGCTACCTCGACCTGATTGATGTTATTCAGGATGTTGTACAGCAAAAGCTGAAGGGGATAGTATTTGGATTCTTTTACATACATCAGTGCATCCGAGTATCCGTTCCAGCGGCCCACCGCATAGAAAAGTGCCAGAGTCGCATAAACGGGCTTGGATAAAGGCACATAGATCTTCATCATGATCTGGAAAAAGGTCGCGCCGTCGATCTCTGCCGATTCTCTCAGGCTGTCCGGAATCCCATAGAAAAAGCTTCTCATGATGATCATGTTGTACACACTCAGACAGGACGGAACGATCAATACCAGAGGGTTATCCAGAAGATTCAGCTTCTGCATCAGAAGGTAGTTCGGAATCGTACCTGCGTTGAAAAACATGGTGATCGTTATCATCACATTGATAAAGCCGCGTCCTTTGAGCTTATCGAAAATCAGCGGATAGGCGCACAGCGTGGTCATCACCAGCGATGTGATCGTGCAGACAACGGTAAGGAACACTGTCCAGAAAAACGCCCTGATATATTTGGCATCCTTCAGCACGGTGGTATAAGCGTCCAGATTGAAGCCCTTGGGCAGAAGGTATATTTCGTTTCTGATCAGATAAGAGGAATCACTCAGGGACTTCGCCAGCAGATTGATCATGGGGATGACACAGATCAGGCTGACAAAGATACAGATGATGACGAATATCCAGTCTCCGATCTTGTCTTTTCTTGATTTTACTTTCATATCGTCACCTCCCTACCAGATTCCGCGTTCGCCGAGTTTACGGGAGATCCAGTTCGCCATCAGAAGGAAGAATACACCCACCAATGACTGGAACAGACCGACCGCGGTTGTCAGTGAGAACTGCAGACCACGGATACCGACTCTGTAGACATATGTAGAAATGACATCTGCAACCTTCATGACCAGATTGTTCTGGAAGGCGAAGGGTCTGTCAAAGCTGCTGCCCAGGATATTGCCCAGATTCATGATCAGCAATACCACGATGGTAGGCTTGATTCCGGGGAGTGTGATGTGCCACATCTTGCGGAATCTTCCGGCTCCGTCTACGGCTGCTGCCTCATACAGTTCCGGATTAATGCCTGCGATGGAAGCCAGATATACGATGGAGCCCCAGCCAAAGTTCTGCCACACGCCGAAGCCGATATAAGTTCCGATCCAATGCTTGGCATCATTCAGGAAAGGAATGGCCTCTCCGCCCAGATTCTTGATGATCATATTGACAAGGCCGGCGTTGGGAGCAAACAGCTGCAGCGCCAGGCTGTAGATGATGACCCAGGAGAGGAAGTGCGGCATATAGGCAATGGTCTGCACCACTCTCTTGAATTTTTTGAAACAAAGCTCATTCAGGATCAATGCAAAAATAATGGGCGCCGGAAAACCGATGAGCAGGTCCAACAGGTTCAGCGTCAGTGTATTCCTCAGCGCGTATCTGAAGTCGTTGTTGCTAAACGCCTTGATAAAGTACTCAAAGCCGTACTTCTTCGCCAGAGGCATCTCCCATACACTCTTTACGATGCTGTACTTTTTGAAGGCGATCTGGATATAGATCATCGGAGCGTACTTGAACACGATCAGATAAATGATAGGAAGCGCAAGCAGCGCATACAGCTGCCAATATCGTTTCAGATAGCTCTTCGCGCCGGTCTTTCCGACAGGCACGAGTGGTTTTTGTTTCTTAATCTTCTCTCTCACAAACCGTTTCTCCTTTCGTGACATACTTCCGCATGTCAAACATTGTATCTCAAGTATGATTTGCACACTTGTAACTTATTGCGATTTCATTTTTCACAAATTGCTAAAATTTTGCCTAAAAACAAATATGCTATTGTATTTTTTTAACATAGCTAGTATATTTATTCTTATGAAACATCACAATGTAAGCGCTTCCCTTTTGCGCTGTTTTGTATAATATGTCAGATTTTGTCGATACCGTGTGTGTATGATCGGGATTGTTTTGATTGAGGTTTGATTTACATGGAGAAGTCAGTTTTTTCTGCTCTGGACAAAGAAGTGTACGGACATTATAAAGAACTTCAGTACGGATATGGGTTTCGGCGCGTGCTGGACGGCGAGTCGGAGTCGGTTACCTATGACACAGGGTCTGCTTTCCGGCTGTGGATCAACCAGGAAGCGGTAGATTACGCCCTGCACTGGCATCCGGCTGCCGAGATGATCATTCCGCTTGTAAGCACTTACACGGTAACTGTGGGAGCGGAAACCTTTGTTCTGCAGCCGGGAGATATTTTCATCGTTCCCGCCTGCGAACTGCATCAGATTACGGCACCCGCGGAGGGAAGGCGTCTGATTCTGCTCTTCGACCTTGACCAGTTTGACCGGATCAATAACTTTTCTTATCTTCGCTCCTTCTTAACGAAACCGGTCCTGATCAATCACAGTACCTGTCCTTCCATTTATCACGAGCAATGTGAATACATCTCCCATATCTGCAGGGATTATTACGGCGACGAACATATCCGGGATGCCGCCATTCATTCCAGGCTGATCCTGTTTCTGATCAATTATGCGCGCTTTTGTACTTCCACGGTCGCGCAACACTCACACTCCCACGCAAGCAGGGGGAAGCAGCAGGAATTACAGCAGTGCTTCAGCAATGTCTGTTCCTACATACAGGCGCATCTGTGTGATGACCTGACGCTGGAGGCCGTGGCAGAGGTCGCCTGTTTCTCCAAGTTCCACTTCTCCAGAATGTTTAAGGAATTCACAGGTTACAGCTTTTATGAATATGTGAGAATCCAGAAGATCAAAATGACGGCGGCTCTTTTGCTCAATCCCGAGCTGTCTATCACAGAGATTGCACTGCAGACCGGGTTCTCTAACCTGACGACCTTCAACCGCACCTTCAAGGCAGTCAAGGGCTGTACCCCCACAGAATACAGAAAATTATTCTGCGCACCGTAAGCAAAAAGTTTCGCTTTGACAACTTACAAAGAACCCTTCCGTCGGAATCATATCATTCCGATGAAAGGGTTCTTTTTGTGTGATTTGTATGTGTTTAGTAAATGGGTCTTCCCTTCTCGTCAGGGATGCCGCTCTTGCGATAGAAGTATGAGTTCACCTGATCGCGCCATTCTTTGGCGTTGACCAGCTGTCTTGCAAACCGCTGCGATACATTGGCGTAGATATCCGGAGCGATCTTGTCCTTGAGACTCTCCCAGGTCGATATCATCGCTTCCACCTCGCATACTCCCTCAAAGTGGGTATCGTAAATGTGCTGAATCAGTGTTTTGCCGCTCTTAAGCTTCCGGATATAAGGCACATGGTGGAAGAACAGCAGCAGTTCCTCGGGGCAGGTATCCATGGAGTCGTACATGGAGGCGTTGGGCTCGTAGTACTGCCCGGCGTAACCGGTTCCCTTATGGCTTCTGTCCACGCCCAGTCCCAGATGATCCGCCCTGTGATAGGTTCCCCATCTGGAATACTCATAACCGTCCACACTGCAGCCATAATGTACATGAGGCGTCACCATCCAGCCGATTCCCAGCGGACTGGTATATTTTTCGTAGGTCTCTCTGGAGGGAAGCAGAATGGAGAGAAGCTTCTCCAGGACTTCCGGGTCATTTCCGAAGGTCAGGCTGATCCACTCTGCTGCAATCTCTTCGGGGGAAAGTCCGGTCTCGCAGGCCAGTCTTCCGAAACCGTAGAAATTCGCAGCCGCCAGCTCATTTCCGGTCCAGTTTGGATCATTTCCCGTGTTGATGACCGCGGCAATGCCGGTGTTGGTATTGCCAAGCGTTCTTCCGCTGATGATATCCTTCACGCAGTCATGCTCGGGTGCGCAGTAGGTCCGAAAATCCAGGATCTCACGAAACATCGGCATCAGGTAGCAGACATCGATCTGATGGCCCGTATATTCCTGCGCCACCTGCACCTCCAGCATCTGGTTGGTCTTCTTCAGACCGCCGAGCAGCGGGGAAACCGGCTCTCTGATCTGGAAGTCCATCGGACCGTTCTTGATCTGCAGAATCACATTGTCGTGATACTCCCCATCCATACCGATAAAACTATCATACCCTGCTCTCGCTCTGTCGGTCTTGTAATCACGCCAGTCCTGGGTGCAGTTGTATACGAAGCAGCGCCAGATAATGATGCCGCCGTAAGGCTTCACGATGTCCGCAAGCATGTTGGCACCGTCCGCCTGTGTCCTGTTGTAGGTGAAGGGGCCGGGACGCCCCTCGGAATCTGCCTTAACCAGAAAACCGCCCAGATTCGGAATCCTCGCGAAGACCTCTGCCATCTTCTCCTTCCACCAGTTCTGTACCCTTTCGTCCAAAGGATCCGCACTGTCCAGTCCGCCGATCTCGATGGAGGCAGCGTAGTTGAGGCTTAAGAAGAAGCGGATGCCGTACCCGGCGAAAACTTCAGCCATTCTTGCGACCTGCTCGAAATAGCGGTCCGTGATCAGATAGGAAGCGGCCTGTTTGACATTGACATTATTGATGACGACCCCGTTGATGCCGATACTGGCCGCCAGCCTTGCGTAATCCACGGTTCTCGCGTTGACGATGACCTCATTGTTCTCAAAAAAGAAGGAATTGCCCGAATACCCTCTCTCAATGCTTCCGTCCATATTGTCCCAGTGATTCATCATACGCATGGGACAGTCGGGACGGACGCTCACCTTCACCTGACTCAAAGGCTTCTCCATCGCAACCAGACGAAGGAGATGGAACACGCCGGAAAGGACACCCTTAGCGCCGCCGGCCTTCAGGGTCAGCTGCGTATCACTGCCTTCCAGACTGTAATCCTCCGCCCCATATGCGGCGTCCTTCTGTATCAGGAAGGCTGCCTCATATTCTGCAGCTTTTGCTGCATTTTCACTGCCTTCTTCCTCACTCACACGGTCAAAATGCAACTCCGGCTGCAGACCCAGCATGCCGCGAAGCCCCATGCGAAGCTCTGCTGCGGCGTTTTGGACCATGATGTCCTTCTTTGCAAAATCCATGACACGGATATGGGTAAAAAACCGCTTGTTTCCGGCATCCTGTCTGGGAGAGTAATTCAGCCAGGCCGCACTCCATGTCTTTTTCAAAGTCCCCTTCGCGATACCGAATGTATGACCCGCAAGCAGGTATTTTTTCAGGTTTCGCTGCAGCGTCGTTCTCTCGGGCAGATTCTCGTCCACGGTATCATAACCCGGGAAAATCCATCCCATAAACCAGGTCGCCTCCGTGTCTGTCGACTCGATCTCAAATCTTCTCTGAAACGCCAGCACATTAGAATCCTCTCCCACCAGCTGCTCCAGGGCCGGAACCAGCATCCAGGAGTCGCAGACCAGTCTGACGCCCAGCCAGTCCGGAAAATACTTTGCGCGGAATGCCTCAAACTCCGACAAGGAGGCGTCGATGCAAGCCGGTCGCATGTCGGCGTCGGAAGGAATATGGATCGCGATCTCTCTGTGTACTCCGTCGACAAATTCATATTCCAGGGCACCGATTCGAAACTCCTGCAGCATCATCTGCCGGGGGAACCACCAAGCACAGACATAGCAGAATGTCTGATGGATCTGATAATGCTCCCACAGGAATCTGGTGCAGAATTTCATGGTTGCGGTGAAGATCTCCATGGGAATGCCGCGCGCCACATAGGCCTCATATGATTCGGTGCACACATAGTTTAACAGCTCCCAAAGAATCTTCATGCCATCGGGGTCCGGCTCCAGAAACGCCTGCAGCTCTTTGATGCCCTCATCCCAGGTGCTTCGCGCCCTGAGCTTATCAAGCATCTGTTCGGGAAGCTCCGCAGGTTTGGTGCCGGCGTAAGAAACAAGCTTCTCCTGCACCTGCGCCGGAAGCTCGAGAATCTGATACAATGTTTCGTTCGTCATAAATACTCCTTAGAATCGTTCGTTTATTCTTTTCTCCCTTTTCGTGAAGGCGTCCCCGACAAGCCCTGCGTGTCCAGTTGCAAACTCATCCACTCCGGCCATCGAAAGGCGTCCCCACCAAGCCCTGCATGTCCGGTTGCAGACATACTAACTCCGGCCATCGAAAGGCGTCCCCACCAAGCCCTGCGTGTCTGTTGCAGACTCATCCACTCCGGCCATCGGAAGGCGGCCCCGACAAGCCCTGCGTGTCTGTTGCAGGCAAGACTCTACAGGAAGGCGTCCCCACCAAGCCCGGCGTGTCTATTGCAGACAAGACTCTATAGGAAGGCGGCCCCGACAAGCCCGGCGTGTCTGTTGCAGACTGTAGTGAGTCGTCGGTACTTAGGTCCTGTACTTTAGGACCTTATGTACCGCTACGACGAACTCCAAGCGAGAGCGTGTCTGCAATCGGACATGCAGGGCTTTGGCGCTGGGACGCCATCCCCTCCCCTCGTGTCTGCAATCGGACATGCAGGGCTTTGGCGCAGGGACGCCTTCTCCTAACCGGCGTGTCCGCAATCGGACATGCAGGGCTTTGGCGCTGGGACGCCGAAAGGGAGTTCTTTTTTACGGCTGATAGGTATATTCGGAAGCATCGTAGATCTTAACGATACTGCCTCCGTCCAGAATCAGATACAGTTCATCGCCTTCCTCAAACTTATTGTATCTGGTCTGTGCAACCTTCTTCCTGCCCAGCTCGGAGAAGGTGAAGTAGCAGGTCGTCTTGGTTCTCTTCTTGCCCTTCTTACGAACCACCTGCACATCCTTATCCTTGCTGATAATGGTCTGCTTGGAAACGGTAAAGTCGCCCGCCGCACTTATGTTCTTCACAGAGCCTAAAGTAAAGGCAATCCCCCAGGTCAGAAACAGCATTGCCACAATCGCGCGTATTGAAGCGGCAATCGCCTTGCCCTTGGGAACAATTTCGCCGGAAGCCCTGAGCGCTTTGTTCTGCTTTGTTTTTCTGATGTTGATAAACAGGATCACTCCTCCGATTACCAGCGCGATGATGCCGATTACCAGGCCTGCCTTTGCTCCTGACAGCAGTGACTTGCGGATAATTTCATCTGTCAATACCTTCATTTCTGCGTTCATACTGTTTTTCTATTCCCTTCTTCTTACCGTAACTTTCAGTCTTTTCGTTCAAATTTTCTTCCTGCCGCGCATCGCACACAGCCCGAGCACACTGACCGTCAATGCGATCACACACACCGGCCAGTTGACCCAGACGGCGTCACTGTCCATAAAAAGGCTCAACAGATAGGTGCATAGATTGACCCCGATATGCAGTCCCAAAGGAACCTTGAATGAGCCGAAATACTCATACCCGTATGCGAACAGACAGCCCATCAGGAACCCGTACAGAGCCTGCACGGAATTGCCGTGGTAGACACCAAACAGGGCGGCTGAGAACAATATCGCATGTCTGACCCGGATGCCTCTTTTCAGGCCGTTGTAGATGATACCGCGAAACAGCAGCTCCTCCGCAACCGGCGCTGCGATACCGTAGAGTAATATCCCGGCCAATACAGGCACGGCATACTGCGACTGTGCGGTCTTTTCATACGCTTCGGAGGCTTTGACCAGTCCGGTCAGCTGCAAAAACAGGTTCAGACCCAGCATTGCGCCCACTGCGGCTGCCGCCAGATAGCCGTAAGTGACCGGTGCATCCTTTCGAAGATGCAGAAGCTTCGATTCCTCTCCTGCCCTCTTTATCATGATGCGGGCTCCCTTCCAGACTGCGGCTGCGCCTGCGAGGAATCCGAAGATCGACATGACTGCACTTCCGGCGGGTGTCGCACCTGCGGGGTTCCCGTTTTCGAATACAATCATCGGTGTCCCGAATATGCTTCCGCCCATTTGGATGAACATGACCTGCACGAAAACCATTGCGGCAGTCTTGACCAGCCAGAACAACAGCAGCGGGTAGATGGTCTTGAACAGCCTCTGCAGTGTCAGCCCGGATCTTGGCTCCTCCACTTCGCGCAGCAGGAATTTCTGAAGCTCCGCAACGGACTGTACAATATAGTCAGCCTTTGCCGCCTTCAGTTCCTCCATGGAACCGTAGCCGTATGTCACGCCGATGCTCTCAATGCCCATGGCCCTGGCACCCTCGACATCGAACCTGCGGTCGCCGATCATATAGACCTGCTCCTTCGCCACGGGCTTTTGCCCGAACAGTTGGCGAAGCGCTTCCGCCACCACCTCGTCCTTCTGCACTCTGCTGCCGTCCAGCTCGCTTCCCACGACTGCCTTGAAACAGTCACGGATCCCGAAATGCTGCAGAATCCGTTCCACAAAAACGGTCGGCTTGCTCGAGGCCACGGCCAGGAGCATCCCCTTTGCTTTCAGTGTGCGCAGCATTTGGGGAATCCCCTCATAGACGGTATTCTCAAACAATCCGACCTCTGAGTACCGCTCCCTGTATTTTGCGATCGCAGCGTCCGCCTGCTCACTGTCCATGTGGTAGAACTGCATGAAGCTGTCCTTCAGCGGGGGCCCGATAAAGGGTTCCAGTTTATCGATATCCGGCGCCTCGATACCGAAGGAGGCCAGCGCATACTGCACACAGGTACAGATTCCAACCTTGGGATCGGTCAGTGTTCCGTCAAGGTCAAACAAGAGATATTTTTTCATCAGTAACTCCTCAATTTATCACTGCCGTCATCCACAGTATTCTCGATCCGAATAATCTTCACTTCATAGGAAATCGCATCATTCACAAAAACGGTTACGATGTCGCCGACCTTTTTTCCCATCAGTGCCTTGCCGAGCGGGCTCTCATTCGTAATCAGGTTCTCCAGAGAATTGGCGCGGACGGTCGTCACGATCTTGTAGGTTTCGACCGTACCGTCATCCACGAATTCCACGGTCACCGTATTGTTCATGCCGACTTCATCCTCGGCGGATTCCTCGGAAATGATCGTCGCCGTCCTGATCATCTTCTCCAGATAACGGATTCGGCTGTCATTCTGGTTCTTGAATTTCTTGGCGGCATAGTATTCAAAGTTCTCGCTCAGATCGCCCTGTGCCCTGGCTTCCTTGACATCCTCGAGTGCCTTGGGGCGAACCACAAGCTTGCGATATTCAATCTCTTCTTCCATCTTTTTGATATCGCCGGGTGTTAATTTATCATACAATTCCTTTCACTCTCCTTCTACATCTGCAGGGCGTAGATCAGCGCCACTGAAATAATGATCTGCACGATTGCAAAGCGGAAAACCGTCTGTGTATTGGACCAGGTCCAGACCTTGCGCACATGGTCATGCAGAGGGGTTCTGATATTGGTCATAATATGAATCTTTAAAAAACGGATCAGGGATACCTTGATGAGTCCCAGACCGCCGTCCAGAATCAATACCAGTGCCACGGGAAGGTATAACAGCGGGCTCCCCGTCTTCAGGATCGCAATGCTGATAAACAGGCCCATGGAGCGGGAACCCGCGTCTCCCATCATCAGCTTGCTGGGCGTGGCGTTGAACCACAGATACCCCAGAATGCAGACCGCAAACAATAAGATCAGGTAGGAGATGTCCTCTCCTGTTTTGGTAATCCGATAGATTGCATATATGGTCATGACGGTGATGATGGTCAGCGTCCCGGATAATCCGTCGACACCGTCTGCACAGTTCGTGACATTCACCGATGTCCAGACCAGAATCATCGCAAGGATGGCATAGACAACCGGCGGAATCGTGATCTGTGTATGAAACAGTGCAAGCTCGATGGTGTTGGAGTTAAATTTTAAAAATGTCATGGCAACCATGGCTGCCACGCACAAGTCCAGAAAGCCCTTCTTGTACTCTCCCCACGGATTCCTGGCAGCATCGTCCAGAAAGCCTGTCATCATGCAGATCACAGTCAGGATCAGATAGATGACAATCTCCGGGCTTAAGGGGGCAAACAGCAGGGCCGCAGCGACATAACACAGCACGAAGATAATCCCCGCTCCTCTCGGTTTGCCGGCGGAGAGCTTGCCGTCATGCGCAAACTCTCTGCCGCCGTCCTTGGGCAACAGGCCCTGCAATTTCTGTGTCATGAAAACAGTCGCGGCAAAGGCAGCCAGAATCCCCACCAGAGCCGTCACGGGCAGGTAACTGTCCGGGATAAAACGATGTAACATACTTTAAAATCTCCAATCCAAAACTTATCTGCCAAACTGCACGGACTTCAGATCAAACTCACTTCCGGGCAGGAATACAAGCTCTATCTTACCCTTGCCGACAATTCTGTCAATGTGGAAAGTCTGTTCGGTGCACTGCTCGGAACCGGTTCCCTGAAACTCAACCATTCTTCTCACGGTGACACCTGCTTCGTTGGTAAAGAGGATATGCACTGCATTCACCTCGTGGGGTGTTCTGCCGCAGAGGGTCACCTTCGTTGTGCCGAGATTTCCAAAGTCCATATTTTCAATGGCGATCGTGACATTGTTGCCGATGCGCCTGATGACACCGGGCTCCCTGGTGAAGCTGTCACCGTAGATTGCGCTGAACTCATCCGCACCGATGTTCTCAAAGGCTTTCTTCTGCCTTGTAAAGGTGAAGCCCTTGATGTGAACCTTCTCTCTTGCTACCAGCGTGATGGTTGCAAGTCCGCGGATTCTCTCCGGAAGACGGAAGGTCTCCTCCTGGTAAACATTCCAGATGGAGGGCTTCTCGTAAACGAGCTGCGTCAGCATCCGGCTGCCTTCCGCGCCGGGTTTTCCGAGCCACAGGTCGAAGGTATATCTCTGTCCGTCGAGGGCAAATACCGGAATGGTCAATTCATTGGAGCCATAGTCGCCAAAGTCAAGGTTCTCATAGGTCACACTGCTCTCCTTGCCCCGCGCGGTCGCGATTCCCTTCTCGTTGCCGTTTCCGATCTCACCCGTGCTGTCTGTGTACAGTGCCGCGGACACGAAGGAATAAGGATCGATATTCGCAAGTCCGAAGCCCTGCGCGCTGCATTCCAGCTGGGAAATAACGATGGCGCGGGATTCCTTTTTCACCATACAGCGGACATAGAACTGACCGTCGCCGCGGGCGGTTATCTTCGCATACGCTCTGCCGTCGGCGTCTGTGCCTGCTTCCACGGTTGCGAAGTTCACCTCAACACCATATGCCGTGACAGCCTTCCACTCTAACTGTCTGTCGGTCGTATCCGCAGGGAAGAAGGTCGCTCCCACCAAAACGGAAGGATGTTCCGGTGTAAGCTGCAGACTTTCCTGTGCGCAAAGCTCCACCTTTCTCACGGGAATTCTCTCAGGCAGCTCTCTCTCTCCCATTTCTATGCAGTCTTCGAGCCAGGTCTTCTTCAGTTCATCCGCGGGAACCTCCACGGAAGTGAGCCTGATTTCGGCGGGTTCTAAGTTTCTGCCGGTTACCTTCACGATGATCTCGCCGGTCTGGGCCGTGCTGCCCACAACGATCAGAAGCTTTCCTGCAAAAAGCTTTCTGACATTGGTCTTGTATCTGTCATAGTCGGTGCTGTCTCCGTTGTCCATGCCAAGGACTCTGCCGGGGCCTTCGATGTCAACCTGTACATAATCTGCGGCATTTTCTACAGGGTTGCCGTTCTCGTCCACGGTCGAAACCGTGATAAAGCGAAGCGCCCTGGTATCGGCAAGCATGGTGAGCTTATCGGCTTCCAGCACGATTTTCTTCGAATCTCCAAAGGAGGAGCGGGTCTCTCTCGCCACTTCCGCGCCGTTCTCATCGTAAGCGACCGCAGTGATGCAGCCGGGCTCATAAGGTACCTTCCAGGTGGGTACCAGCACCGTCCCGTTGGCGTGGTCGATCTCTCTCCTGCCCTGGGAAACACCGTTGACGAACAGTTCCACCACAGGCGCATTGGAGCAGACTCTCACATCGATCAGCTGTCCGGGATTGAAGTCCCAGTAGGGGAATACATGCACCATGGGCGCCTTCTTCCCATCGGTCCACTCAGCCTGATACACATAGAAGGAGTCCTTCGGGAAGCCTGCCGTGTCGATCTGTCCGAAGTAGGAATTCTTGGTATGATAGGGTGTGGGCTCTCCGATATAGTCAAAGCCGCTCCAGAGGAACTGTCCCCAGACATACTCTGCATCCCGGTGGTCCGTGATGACCTTCTCCCAGCTCTTGGCGCCCCAGCTTGTACAGGAGTTGCCCAGAGCGGAGCACTGCTCGTCCTCATCGGAGAGCACGGACTGCTCGTAGGGGAAATGATAAATACCGCGGCTCTGCACCAGGGAAGCAGTCTCACTGCCATACATCACCCAGTCGGGATGTTCTCTGTGATGCTCTTCATAGCAGGCCTCTCCGTAGTTATAACCGGCGGTCTTGAGAATGTCCGCACACTTCTGGGCGTTGCTCCAGAACATATAGTTAGAACCGATGGACACGGGCGCATTCTCCAGAGGGTCATGTACTCTGACCGCATCGCGAAGGCGCTTCGTGATGTCCTGTCCGTGTTCGTCGATATGCGTATCCACGATCTCATTGCCGATGGACCACATCAGCAGACAGGGATGGTTTCTGTCCCTGCGCACCCAGCTGGCCACATCCTTCTCCACCCACTTGTCAAAGAATCTTGCGTAATCATAGTCCGTCTTCCTGCGCTCCCACATATCGAAGCCTTCGCTTAAGATGAGCATACCCATCTTATCTCCCAGCTCCATGAGCCCGGGAGCGGGCATGTTGTGACTGGTCCGAATGGCGTTGACGCCCATCTTCTTCAGGATCTTAATCTTCCTCTTCATGGCAGGATAACGGAAGGTTGCACCCAGACACCCCAGATCATGGTGTTCGCAAACACCGTGGATGACCAGATGACGGCCGTTTAAGAACAGCCCTTTGTCCGTCGTAAAGGTGAGTGTTCTGAAGCCGACCGTGATATCCTGACGGTCGATGACGATTCTTCTTCCCTCTCTGCAAAGCTCTACCGCGAGACGATAGCAGTTGGGCTCGTCCACATCCCAGAGCACGGGATCCTCCACAACCTCGTCCAGAACGCTCTTGCCTTCACAGGCCGCACGGAACCCAAAATCCCTGACCAAAGTCTCACCCTGATACAGCCGATAGACGCATCCGATGTCGGAATCGACCTTTCCGGCCACCTCCGTCACCGCCTTGAGGGCGTAGCCTCCATCGACCGCCTCTGTATGAATATATGTACCATCCATAGGCAGATATGCCACAGGACAGATTTTCAGATAAACTTTTCTGTAGATGCCGGCGCCGGAATACCATCTGCTGTTGGGTGACTGATGACGCACCTGCACGGTGATCTGGTTCTTGCCGGAAACGACTGCGGAAGTAATGTCCATATCAAAGGTAGAATATCCGTACTTCCAGTCGCCGATCTTCTTGCCGTTGACATAGACGGTAGAATCCATATAGACTCCGTCAAAACGCAGGATCAGTCGCTCGCCTCTGCCGATTCTCGCGCTGACGGACTCGATGCCGTCGGTACGCTTCACCTTTCTGGCAGTCAGGTCCATACCCAGGTCATCGATCTCGCCGGTCTCCAATTCAAACTCCTTGCGGTACCAGCCGCAGCCGTCGCGATACAGATTCTTCGTGTCATAGATCAGCCAGTCGTGGGGCAGCTCCACCGGGACAAATCTGGTCTTTTGTCTCTCCAGCTCACCCATTGTGGTGTTTAGTTCCGTTCTGAGGAAAGTCCAGTTGTTGTAAAAAGGCAACAGCAAATTTCCGTTCATACTTTCGTCCTCCGTCAAATTATATTTTTCATAACTGTTCCGCGCCCGGCACTTCGATTCTGCCGGACAAGCCGCCGCCCGCCGGGTACTCTTCGCGCATTTTACGGCCCGCTTCGTTTACAGCCTCCAGAAAGCCCTGTGCAGACATTCTGACCGCACCCTCTCCCCAGATGATCATCTGTACCAGCGCGTCAGAAGTGGCAACGGTCACATGGTGCTTCTTACCGATCTTATGGACGGTCTTCTCAATATACTGATCGGCCGTCTCCGCTTCTTTCGTGTATACGATGTAGATATTGTGGTGTCTTTGCACCGACCCCGGGTTGCCCTTCACTTTATAGGCATCAAACACCAGGATCAAAGTTGCTCCGATTACGCCCTGATAGTTGCAGCAGATATCGATCAGGCGGTCTCTGGCACTGTCGATGTTGATGCGGGCGAGTGCCCGCAGTTCCTCCCAGGCGAATATGATATTGTATCCATCCACCAGGAAATACTCGTCAAGCTTCTCCACAGGCTTGTACTGATATGGCTTCTCGGCCGCAGTATCACCCCCCGGCCGTGCATCACGCCGTTTTGCCCTTTGCTGTAGCGGTAGGGTGCATATTCCTCCTGCTTCTTGCCATAGGTACGATAAAAGATCTCATCGATCTCTTCCGTGGTGATGTAATCGTTCCTGCCCGAGGATCTCCGGGTACTCAGAGGCTGCGTCCCGTCGCCCTCCGCCTTCATTTCCTGTTGATTGTGAAGCGCATATTCACTCTGCACATGGGCATATTCCGATACCTCATTCCATTGTACCACAAAACCGGTGCCGTGTGAACAAAATACGGAAGAAGATGGATTTTCCGTGTCAGTTTCCGGGTCATAGGCGCACGCGGCGATGACCTCTTCGGCGTTGTGGCACGGTTCATACCCTTTCAGTGTGCAGGTCAGTCTCCCGAGTCCCCTCGTATAGGAGATGACCTCCCTCTGATAGTCCTTCATCTCAGACACGGGCGCGCTTCCCGTGAGGATGCTGCTTCCGTCCTGCGTCATCGGCGGATCGAAGCTTCCGTGCATCTTCTGAATATCCGTCATCGCCCTGCCCAGATTCTCGGTGGGCAATTCCAGCACAAAGGAAAAAACAGGCTCCAGCAGAACGCTCCGACACTGCATCAGTCCCTGTCTGACGGCACGGTAGGTTGCCTGTCTGAAATCACCGCCCTCCGTGTGTTTCTGATGGGCACGTCCCGCAAGAAGCGTTATCTTAAGATCCGTGACAGGCGAACCGGTCAGGACGCCCAAGTGTGTCTTTTCCTCCAGATGCGTCAGGATCAGCCGCTGCCAGTTTTTATCCAACGCATCTTCATCACAGTCTGTCGCAAGCTCTATGCCGCTGCCGGGCTCACCCGGTTCCAGCAGCAGATGCACCTCCGCATAATGTCTGAGCGGTTCGAAATGACCGATTCCCTCCGCAGAATCCGCGATGGTTTCCTGATACAGAAGGCGCCCGTCCGCAAATTCCACATCCAGGCCGAAGCGCTCCAGAATCAGGCTCTTTAAGATCTGCGTCTGCACCTCTCCCATGACCTGTACATGGATTTCCTTCAGGCTTTCCCTCCAGACGACATTTAACTCCGGCTCTTCCTCCTCCAAAGCGCGCATCTGCCCCAGCACCTTCACGATATCGACACCTTCCGGCAGTACCAGACGATAGGTCAGAACCGGCACCAGAACGGGTGCTTCGCTTCGCGTTTCAAAGCCAAGTCCCTGACCGGCATAGGTCTGTGTCAGTCCCGGAATCGCACAGATCTCTCCCGCCTTCACATGGTCGGCATTCACAAACCCTGCGCCGGCACAGATGCGGATGCTGTCCGCCTTCTGTGTCCAGACCTCCTCGCCGGACGCCGCGCTGTCGGCGTTGCTGATTGTCATTTTCACCTTCAGCATTCCGCCGGTCACCTTCAGATGGGTCAGTCGGTTGCCTGCGCGGTCCCGGGAGATCTTATAGACGCGGGCGCCGAAGGTATCCGGGTATTCTTTGCTAAGGGTCAATGCCTCCAATCCGTCCAGCAGCTCATTTACGCCCTCAAGATGAAGTGCCGAACCGAAATAACAGGGAAACACCTCTCTTTTAGAAACAGCCCCCGCGATGGAATCCTTCCTCAGAGAACCGCTTTCGAGATACTCCTCCAGAAGCGCCTCGCTGCAGGCAGCTACATTTTCAGTAAACTCCTCCGGATTGTCAGCCTCTGCCGAAAAGTCCACGCAGGCGCCGGAGAGCTTCGTCTTTATCTGTCGCAAAAGCATCTCCCTGTCCGCCGCAGGCTGGTCCATCTTATTGATAAACAGAAAAGTCGGGATATGGTTCTTCTTCAGCAGCTTCCACAGTGTCGCGGTATGACTCTGCACACCGTCCGCGCCGCTGATGACCAGGATACAATAGTCCAGCACCTGCAGGGTTCTCTCCATCTCTGCCGAGAAGTCCACATGTCCCGGTGTATCCAAAAGTGTCAGTTCCTTCCCTCTCCAGGCCAGATTCGCCTGTTTGGAGAAGATGGTGATGCCTCTCTCCCGCTCCAGTGCGAAGTTATCCAGAAAGGCATCCTTATGGTCCACTCTGCCAAGCTTTCTGAGCGTTCCCGTCGTATATAACAGCGCCTCTGACAAAGTCGTTTTGCCGGCATCCACATGCGCCAGTATTCCGATTACAATCTTCGCTCCAAGCATTGTCCCAGGTTCCTTTCCATCCGGCGCAGTCTCCCTGCTGCCGACTCTGCACTCTCTATCACTAATATACTCCACTACCTCCCCTTGCCGCAATGGTTTCCTGTGATTTTGATTCTCCCTTTTCGGAATGTGTCCCTGCGCCTAATCCCTGCATGGCTGTTTGCAGACACGCAAGTCACGGAATGTGTCCCTGCACCCAATCCCTGCATGTCTGATTGCAGACACGCTCTCGCTTGGAGTTCGTCGTAGCGGTACATAAGATCCTAAAGTACAGGATCTAAGTACCGACGACTCACTACAGTCTGCAACAGCCATACCGGTCTTGGCGGGGACACATTCCGTAAAAGTCCCGGTATTGTCTGCAACAGCCATACCAGTCTTGGCGGGGACGCCTTCCGTAAAAGGGGCCCATGATTCCCAAAAAGTCTTGACAGTCCGGGCTGCAGCGGTTATAGTAGTCCCTGTCAATCAAATATGCGCTAGGGGAGCACATCGCTGAGATTGAAGCAGGAATGCTTCTAACCCTCACTACTTGAACCGGGTAATACCGGCGGAAGGAAGCTGACAGTCCGGATTCGTATGGTTACGGTCCGCTGTGTGATGTCCCCTCCTTAGCAATCGTAAGGAGGATTTTTTTATGCGTAACGAAAAAACCAAACTCTTGGCAGAAGGTGCTGCGATGGTTGCACTCGCCACCGTGTTAAGCTTCATCAGGGTATTTAAACTTCCCTGGGGCGGCTCCATCACCCTTCTGTCCATGCTTCCCATTGTTCTGTTCTCGATCCGCAGAGGCGTGAAGATGGGACTCGTTGTCTCTTTTGTCTATGCACTCGTGCAGTTCGGGCAGGGTATCCTGGACGGTCTGTTCGGTTGGGGGCTCACCGCCGGCATGCTCATTGCCTGCATCGTTTTGGACTACCTCGCTGCCTTCACCGTGCTCGGTCTTGCCGGACTCTGGCGCAAAAAGGGGCTGCCCGGCTGGCTTGCAGGGATTCTGCTGGCAGTCGGTCTTCGTTTCATCTGTCACTTCTTAAGCGGCGTTGTCATCTGGGGAAGCTTCGGAGAGCTCTGGAGCGGTTTTTCTACCGACAACACCTGGCTTTACAGCTTCCTTTACAATGGCTGTTACATGCTGCCTGAGATGATCTTTACGATGATCGGTGCCGTTGCCCTGCTGAAGGCACCTCAGACCAAGCGTCTTCTGTTAAACGACTAGCACAAAGAACCCCGAATTGCGGCTTTCACATCCGACAGCCGTCGATTCGGGGTTTTCATTCATTTCTCAAAAGGTCCGTGGGCGATGCTAGTACTGCTCCAGCCGGAACGAATACAGGATCTGTTGTGTGACCGGCTTCTCCATCAATTTCTGCAAGGCCTCGGTATAATAATCCAGCTGTGTCTGATAGCGAAGATACAGTTCGGAGAGTTCGTTCACCGCATCCGTCTTATAGTCTAACAGTACGATTCCGTCCTCTTCCTCCCAGAACGCGTCAATTACGCCCTGTATCAGCACTTTTTCCTCTGCAGGAAAAGCATCGTTTAGTCGATTGGCAGGTATGCCCAGCACAAAGGGCTGTTCTCTGTAAAGCGTTCCGTTTTGGTCAGCCTTCCACATGCGGTAGGCCAGCTCGCTTTCCAGAAAATGAAGCACCTTATCCTCCCGCACAGCCTCCGAATACTCCTTAGCCAGGCGCTTCGTCTGTGTCGCATGCGTCAAAAAAGAATGAAGTCCCTGCGCCGTGGCAGGTTCTTTGACATAGCTTTGATAACTCCGCAGGTCGCCGAGCGCCTCCCTGCATTTCTCCGGATCCCAGCCAAACACCTTCGAAAAATCCAGAATCTCCATCACTCTGTGGTAAGCCGTACCTCTCAAAGCCCCGCTCACAGTCTCCTCCTTTCGCAGGAATGACGGAATGTATGGCTGAACCTCCTTTTCTTCAAAGAGATGGTAGGCAGCCTCGTCCCGGTCCGCCATGGCAGCGATCTTTAATTCGGAAACGGTTGTCTTGGTATAAAGGCCGCCCAGATTTTCAAACGGATACAGGTAAGCCAGCCGTTCCCGAAGCAGTTCGCCGGCTTCGGGATCACAATACTTCCCGGTCTCAAGAAGCTTCTCTTTTTTCAGGGCAAGACCGACCTGCTCGGCCGCCTCCTCGGCCTGTTCCTGTCTTTCGCCAATCACGCTCACCGCAATGCCCGTCCCGGCCAGAATGGGTTTCAGAAAGTCCATATAGGATTTGCTTTCAAAAAAGTCTGCAAAGGAAAGGGTATCTGTGACATTCGTCTGCATCAGGTCCCACTCATTCTGTGCATCTTTCAATACGCCGGTGAGGATCAGCTTTTCCCTGGCGCGTGTCATGGCCACATACAGAATTCTGAGCTCCTCGGCAAGCATATCCTCCTGCAGCTTGCAGCTTAAAATATGTTTGCGCAGCGTCTTGCAGCGTACTCTTTCGACAGGATCCACAAAATCGACCGCAAGCCCCATGTCCATATCCAGGATCATGCCGTTTCTCATATCCATCTTGTTAAACTGCTTGCTCATGCCGGACACGAAGGTCACAGGGAACTCCAGACCCTTGCTCTTGTGAATGCTCATGATGCGGACGACATCCGCATTCTCGTCCAACAGCTCGCCTTCGCCGTAATCCACATCATATTTCTGGAGCTGCTCAATATAGCGCACGAAATGAAACAGCCCGAAATAGCTGGTCTTCTCAAAATCGGACGCCCTCGTAAAGAGCATTTCCACATTTGCCCTTCTCTTGCTTCCGGCAGGCAGGGCAGTGACATAGTTAAGATAATCAAAATCAGTCACGATTCTGGTCAACAGCTCCCTGACCGGCAGATAAACCGTGAGCTTACGGTAGAAAGCGATCCGCTCGAGGAAGGTTTTCACCTTCCCTGCAAGCTCTCCGCCCTCCGGATTCTGCGCATACGCCTTCAGCGCCTCATACAGGGAAACCTTCTTCAGATTGCTTCGAAGCAGCGCGATCTCCTCATCCGTAAAGCCTCCGAACAGGGACTTCATCATGCCAAACAGCGGAATATCCTGC
Source organism: Acetatifactor sp. (assembly GCA_016293615.1). Lineage (GTDB taxonomy): Bacteria > Bacillota > Clostridia > Lachnospirales > Lachnospiraceae > Acetatifactor. The sequence continues at coordinate 10,137 of JAEDDX010000019.1, read as the reverse complement.
GTGGGATTGTCCAGTACCCTCAGCACCTGAAGCAGCTCCTGCACCTCAATGGCATCAAAATAACCTGTCTTCGACGCCGCATGCACGGGGATCCCCTGTGACTCGAGCACCTTCCGGAATACCTCGTCCCAGCCCGCATTGGTGCGAAGCAGGATGACGATATCCGAGTACCTGAGCGGTCGAAGCACATTGCTTCCCTTCTCCGTCACAAGAAGGTCGGTGCGCAATTGTTTGATCTTGTCTGCGACCGCGTAGGCTTCTGCCTCCCTGTCACTGAGACTCGAGTCGGCGGAAGGTTTTTCGATCAGAAGAAATTCTGCCTCATCCCCCTGATTTTGGGGATACTCCGCGCCCGGATACAGCGCCGCCTTCTCATCATATAAGATGCCTCCCGTCTCTGTGCTCATAATTCGCCCGAACACATCATTGACCGCATCCACGACTTCCCTTCTGCTTCTGAAATTCTTCGAAAGGTCGATGCGGACCCTGTCGCCGGCAGCGTCATACGCCTGATATTTCTCCAGGAACAGCTCCGGCCGCGCCAGACGGAATTTGTAAATGCTCTGCTTGACATCCCCCACCATAAAACGGTTGAAGTTGCCGTCTTCCTCACCTGACAAAGCACCCAGAAGATACTCCTGCACCAGGTTGCTGTCCTGATATTCGTCCGTCATAATCTCCACAAAATGTCTGCGGTACTCCTTTGCCACCTGGCTGGGGACGATCCTTCCGTCCTCCTTCTTTAACAGGATATCCAGGGCGAAATGCTCGACATCCGGGAAAGTCACGATTTTCTTGTGACGCTTCTTCTCAGCGAAGCGCGCGGAGAAATCAAGCGCCAGATCGATCAGCATCTCCACGCTCGCAAGACAGGCTTCCTCCTGCCTGCGCACGGTCTCCTCTGATTTGCCGAAAAACTGCGAATAGGTTGCCTCGACAGACTTCTTGACAGCGTCGCGAAGCTTCTTCGTCCGCTCTCTCTTTTGCAGGGATACGCTGTCGTCCGCTTTTGACGGAAGTCTTCCGAAGACGACCTTCGGGAGATTCGTCCGGAAATCATCCGAGGTGTTGCAGGCAAGCAGAGTCTCCGCCTGCGCAAGCTCGGCATCCAGGCACGCGCCGTACATGTACGGTCCGTCCGGTTCCTCACAAAGCTTTTTCCCCTGGCGCAGCTTGGCGATCCATCCCTGCACGGTCAGCTTCAGATACCCTGTCAGATATGCTCCGCAGGGCGTATCGGAAAAGGCCGTCCCCGCCGGGGGCGCATAGTCCTTCTTTCTCTCTCTCAGCCATTCCTCCGGCCAGGGAAAGCTGTCCGCATACCGCACCAGATTCAGGATGTGTTCCTCCAGCGCCGCTTCGCTGCCGTTATGACAGAAAAACTCCACGCAATAGCGGAACCTCTCATCCCCCGATGCAAAATACGCCTCGAGCATCTCCTTCATCACATCCTGCTTCAGGAGCTTGATCTCTCCTTCATCTGCAATGCGGAAGGCCGGGTCTAAGCCGATCTCATGAAAATGGTTGCGGAGCAAAAACAGGCAGAAACTGTCTATGGTCGAGATCTGCGCATTGTGGAGGAGCGCCGCCTGGCGCTGGATGTGCTCAGACTCCGGGTGTTCATCCATACGCGCACTGATGCCTGCCGAAATTCTCTCCCGCATCTCGGCGGCAGCCGCGTTTGTAAATGTCACAATCAGGAGTCTGTCGATATCCACAGGCTTCGTCTCATCGCAGACAAGATTGACGATTCTCTCCACCAGCACGGCAGTCTTTCCGCTGCCTGCCGCCGCAGACACCAGTACGTTACAATCTCGTAAATCAATGACCTTCTGCTGGTCCGGCGTAAACTTCACTGCCATCTGTTTCGCCCTCCTTTCCTTTGTTCTCCTCTTCTCTCATCAGGCTCAAGATCTCCTGTTTGTCAGGACTTTCAAGCCTTCTCTTCTCACAGCCGGGCACGGATGTCTCAAATCCGCACACCGCACGGAAGGCGCACCGCCCGCAGGCGTCCTCAGACTGAAATTCATAGGGATTCAGCGCAATCTTTCCCCCCAGGATCTCTTTTCCGATCGACAGTATCTTCTCTGTGACATGACGGGAAACTGTCCTGAATTCTTCGCCGCTAAGCAGCGAGGATCTCGCCGCAAAGGTTCCGTCCTTTTTCAGTTCCACAGGGATGACATCGGAAGCTTTCGTAAACACGGAGTCAAGCTTTTTCGCGACACCCTCTTCGCTGCTTACCACGCCGTCCATGCGAAGCTGCCTGGAGATGAGTGCATTCAGCTCCTCCGGCGTCAGTTCTTCCTCCGACTCGATCGCCGGGTCGCTGATACGATAATACAGAAGGGCTGCCGGAAGGATTTCCTTGTCAGGATGCTTTTTGGCCTCAATCTCCATCGCGGCATTCATATAGACGACAAGCTGCAGCTGCAGACCGTGATAGACTGCCGCTAGGTCAAACGCCTGACTGCCGGACTTATAATCCACGACCTTGACATAGACACGGTCGTCCTCCACCAGCGTATCCACGCGGTCAATTCTTCCGCGCAGCCTGATCTTCTCATCCTCCGAGAGGGCGAGATTGACGCTGCCGAGATCATCGGCAAACCGGAAGGACATCTCATACGCCTCCGGCAGGAAGCTTCCCTTTTTCAGCTGGCTCTGTATCGTCAGAACCGTTCTGGTCAGAATCCTGGTCATCCGGACGAGGGCGTACTCATTGCGGGCGCTGCTGTACAGAATCGTGTCGCGGTAGGAAGCGGCACATTCCTTCAGCGCTGCCTCCACAGCCGCTCCCGCGTACTCTGCCGTGAAATCAAACCAGGTGAGCCGGTCTTCCTCCAGCTTTGCGGCGAAACGCTCCAGGACCTCATGATAGACCGTTCCAAGATCCACACGCTCGAAGGTGAATTCGCCCCTCTCCTGCAAATCCAGTCCGTAACGCAGAAAATGCTGATAGGCACAGGAGGCAAAGGTTTCCAGTCTGGTGACACTGTTTTCCAGCGTGGTTCCGTACAAAGCCCTCGCGACTGCCCGAGAAAGTCCCGACTCCTGATATCTGTAAAAGGCTGCCCTCTCTAAAAAGCTTTGCTTCTCCTTCCATTCTTCCTGCCCAAAGATATGATAGATCGTAAAGATCTCCCGTTCTCTCTCCTTCGGGAGGATGCCGGCCACATACTCCCGCAGGCCCTCTGCCAGGTATGCCTCGCCCTCTCTGCCGGTCACGATCTGTTCCAAAGTGCTCCGCGCCTCCGGGTATTCCACACAAAGTCCCGGAAACAGTTTTTTCATGGTATCGATCAGATAAGCCGGACGCATGGACTGCCCCAGGCTGTCTACCCTCGAGTATGACAGATAGAGCCTCTCCGTCGGTTTTGTCATATTCAGATAGAGATACAATCTCTGGATAAACATCTGCTGTCTGGGGGACGGTGCAAGCTCCAGCCCGGACTCCCGCAGAAACTCACGGTCCACATCAGAGATAATGCCGCCCTTGGATACCTTGCCGGGAATGTTGCCGTCGTTGACGCCCAGGAAGAAGAGCACCCTGACCTTCGTCAATCGGCTTCTCTCCATGTCACCGACCACTACACGGTCCACATTCTGCGGAATCGTCCCGACAGAGATCTCCCCGAAGCCGGCCTCCAGAATATCCGCAAACTCCTGCAGGGAGATCTTCTCGTCGCCGAGCAGCCCATAGATCTGCTCCAGCAGCTCCATCACAAGGCGGTAGATCTGCGCATATTCCCGCTCCCTGATTTTATCGCCGTCTGCCGCAAAGGTCTCCTCCCAGACCGCAAGCTTCTGCTGCACCCGGTTTGTCACAAGGAACTCATACAGCTTTTCCACATAATCGCGAACCGGCTCCTCCGGCTGCGGTCGAAGCATCCCGACCTGGGAAAGCAGTCTCTCCCGCAGTGCATTCACGGTCGCAAGCTCCCGGGTCTCCGCTTCCGAGGCTTCCGTAGTCTTTCTGGTGAACATCCTGCTGTATTTCCGATAGCCGCGCACGCCGGTCCGGATCACATAGTTCTCCAAAAGGTCCGCTTCCTCCGGCTCCATATCGGCCAGCCCGCTCCGCAGATAATGAAACACTGCTTCGTAAGAGAAATCCTGCAGGAACAGTTCCAGCGCACTCTTGATGTACTCCACCATGGGGTTGAGTGTGATTCCTCTGGTACAGTCCAAATAGACCGGGATGTCCATCTGCTCGAACTCTGTCTCGATGTAGGGCGCATACTCCTCCAGATTCCCGATCACCACTGCGATGTCGCGATAGGCAATGCCCTGTTCCCGGATCAGCTCCCGGATCTTCAGGCCGGTCTGCCGTACTTCCGACTTCGGATTCGTGGTCTGGAACAGATGAATCTGCGTCTGCTCCGCCGTATAGGGCTCGACCCGGAAGCGGAACAGACTGCGCTCCAGATGCGCAAGCGCGCTATCCTTTCTCTCCTCACGCTGTCTGACATAAATATCCTGCGTTCTGTCGATCTGCGCCTGCACGGCAAGCTTCTCCAGATCCGCGACCGTCTTCTTGCTCAGGTGGAACAGCCTCTGCTCGCCGTCCGGCACAAAAGGATCCTCCTGCGCGCCCATGGTCACTGTGACGATCACCTTCTCACACAGCTTCATCAGTTCAAGGATGACCCGGTACTGAATCGGGGTAAAGCCCGTGAAGCCGTCGAACACAACGACGCTGCCCGGCAGGATCGCGGAATGATGCAGATGCCGGCAAAGGACGTCCAGTGTCTCCTCCGTCGTGATAAAATGCCCGTCGATATAGCTCAGAAACCCCTGATAGATCGTCTGCAGGTCCTTCAGCTTCTGCACCAGCGCCCCGCGCTTCCCGGCATAATCGATGAGCTTTGTCACATCCCCGACACCGATGCCGTACTGCATAAATTCCGAAATGGCAGACTTCACCTCATGAATATAGCCCTGCTTATGCAGAAAGCTCCCAAGCGTCGGCAATTCTTCCCTGAGGTTCGCCGCCACCTTCTGCAGTACCAGACTTTTGCCGGTATCATCCAGCACGGGAATATCCTCCCCGCCGACCTCCTCCAAAATTCTGTGATGCAGGCGTCCGAAGCTCAGGACATCCACATTCAGAATCCCGTCGTTCTCGCTGAGCGTGACCAGATCCTTCTGCGTCTGCATCGTGAACTGGTCCGGCACGATCACAAGATAGTTCTTCTTTCTATTCTCTGCCGCCTCGGACAGAATCTGCCGAAACACGGTCGTACTTTTTCCCGCCCCTGACGGGCCGAACACAAACTGTAAACTCATGGAACCTCCTTCTCTCTTCCACCGGCACTGCCTTTGTGAAAGCTCCCTTCGCAGGCAGTACCGTGAATTCCTTCCGCAGTGCTCGCTCCTGCATCATTTTTCACAGCATACTGCCCCCTATCAGCGTCCTATCTCACATAAAAGGACCGCTCGTCCTCCACCAGCGGTATCTCTCTGGTCTCAATCGTGTCGATGACAATGTAGTCACTCTTGTTGATCATGGCAAGCATCTTGTTGATTGCCTCCTGCGTGCCCTGGGCCTCCATCTCCACCGAGCCGTCCCACTCATTCTTCACCCAGCCGGTGATACACATTCCGTTCGCCGCATACTTTGCGCGGTATCGGAAGCCTACGCCCTGCACCCTGCCTGTAAATCTGAAATGTTTCCGAATCATATCTTTATCCTCACATTGTTTCTGTCCCATTGTACGGACTCAAAGAGTACTGTCCCGACCTTTTTGTTACTGTTTTTTGCGTTTCTTTTTGCTTCTGTTCTATTCTACCACACTCGCGGTCCGCTTTGCAAAACTCCCTTTTGAGATTGTGCCCGCAGGTCCTGCGTGTCTGCGGCAGACTGAAGCGACATCATTTTGGACAGCGGGCTGCCAAAAATGCAGGTGGTTGAATCCAAAAATCTGTGTTATAATCAGGCAATAACAGGGAACCGGGGCAAGCGGCGCGCAGTGATACTGTCCGCTTCTCTCCCTACCGGTACCGGGAAATGGACGAGGATTGACACTATGGCTTTTGACGGCGTAACCATTGCAAACGTAGTCAGCGAACTGAAACGCGAACTCATTGGCGGCAGACTTGCGAAAATAGCGCAGCCCGAGGAGGATGAGCTTCTTCTGACCATAAAGACTGCCTTAGGGCAAAAGAGACTGTTTGTCTCCGCAGGGGCATCCTTGCCTTTGATCTATCTGACAGATACCAATAAACCAAGCCCCATGACAGCGCCAAACTTCTGCATGCTGCTTCGCAAGCACCTGCAAAACGGCAGGATCACCGGCATCACCCAGCCGGGGCTGGAGCGGATCATTCACATCGAGGTAGAGCATCTCGATGAAATGGGCGATCTGCGCACAAAGACACTGATCGTCGAGATCATGGGCAAGCACAGCAACATTATCTTTGTCAACGAGGACGGCATCATCATCGACAGCATCAAGCGTGTCTCCGCCGCCGTCAGCTCCGTGCGCGAGGTGCTCCCCGGAAAGCCTTACTTTGTGGCACAGACCCAGGATAAACTGGATGCGCTCACCACAGACTTTGAAGCGTTCAGACAGGCGCTGTCAGGAAAACCACAGCCTGTGTTCAAGGCACTCTACGGAAGCTTTACCGGCATCTCTCCCATCCTCGCACAGGAACTGTGCCACACCGCTAAGGTGGACGGTGAATTGCCGACCGCCTCCCTGACGCAGCAGTCGTATCAGACCCTGTTCGATGCTTTTTCAGAGATGACAGCCAAGATCAAAGAGGAACGCTTTACACCGAATGTGGCCTACAGCTTCGGTAAGCCGGTGGAATTCTGTGCGCTTCCCCTGACGCTGTACGGATTCGGCAGGGAGCAGGCGGGCAGCGACAGTCAGGACAGGATCGTGGTATATGAGTCCATGTCCGCTCTTTTAGAGCAGTATTATGCGGAGCGCAATACCATCACGCGAATCCGTCAGAAATCCGCCGACCTTCGCAGGATCGTGCAGACTTCCCTGGAGCGCAACATCAAAAAGTACGATCTCCAGCTGCGTCAGATGCAGGATACCGAGAAGCGCGACACCTATCGTGTCTACGGGGAGCTGTTGAACACCTACGGCTACAGTGCGCAGCCCGGCGACAAGTCGCTGACGGCTTTGAACTACTATACCAACGAAATGATCACGATTCCCCTGGACCCTACTCTTTCGGCGACGGAGAACGCCAAGAGATATTTTGAAAAATACAGCAAATACAAGCGCACCTACGAGGCTTTGTCCAAATTGACCGAAGAAGTCAAGGCAGAAATCGACCACCTGGAGTCCATTTCCGCAGCGCTTGACATCGCGCTGCATGAGGAAGACCTGGCAGAGATCAAGGAAGAGCTCACACAGGCAGGCTATATCCGCCGTAAGGGCAGCGCCAAGAAACAGAAGATCACCAGCAGACCCTTCCATTATATCAGCAGTGACGGCTTCCACATGTATGTCGGCAAAAACAATTTCCAGAACGACGAGCTGACCTTCCGCTTTGCCACCGGCAACGACTGGTGGTTTCACGCCAAAAAAGTGCCCGGCTCACATGTCATTGTGAAACTGGGCAACGCTTCCGACCTTCCCGACCGTACCTTCGAGGAGGCAGCCAGACTTGCCGCCTATTACTCCAAGGGCCGCGACCAGGAAAAGGTCGAGATCGATTATATTCAGAAAAAGCATGTCAAGAAGCCTTCCGGCGCAAAGCCGGGATTTGTGGTCTACTACACCAACTTCTCCATGGCGATCGACAGCGATATTTCAGGCATCAGGCAGGCAGACGAATGAGCCTGTCTGACGAAAGGTTATTGCCCTGTTGACTCAAACAGCTCCATATCCCGCACCCGGAATGCCTCATCCAACACGAATTTCAGCCCCCCGTCAAAGATCTCCTTCCTCTCTTCGTCAAACAGAGCATAGTGAATCCAGTTGTTCTTGCCGGCGAACTTCTCCCAGCGCTCCGTCGGGTCGGTGATCGTCTTCTGCCAGGCAGCGCCGGGAGCGATCTCTTCATCATTGTTTTTGTAATAGGTCTGCTGCGTAATGTTTGTAAAGGTAAATGTCAACGTCAGGATATCCCTGACATTGCCGTAGCCGTCGTCCGCCTTCTCCTGCAGACAGTACGACAGGCTCGCCCGGAAAAACTCATTTTCCAGCCGTTCAAACACTTCTTTGCCGTAGGCAAAGCTCCTGCCGTCCTCCGCCGGCACTACATCGATGACGGCCGAAAAAGGACCTTCATAGTACATCATTGCAATACTGTTTTCTAAGGCTCTGAAGTTGTCTTCCAGCCGGATTCCGTCAATCTTCTCCCACTTTCCGTCCACAGAATACTCCAGGCACACATCCTCATCCCTTGAGATGGTGAAGTAGTTTCCGCTCTCACTCACCCAGGTGCCCTGCAATCTCTCAAACAGGGCGTCCTGTCGCTCCTGTCTCTTTCTCTTTGCTTCCTCCTGCGCCGCCTTCTCCTCCGCGGTGTAGTATCGGTCCGGATTACCGTCAAAATGAATACCGCCCTCCGAATCCATCGTTCGCTTGAGATAAGCGTACGCCTCCGAATTCAGATATCGGAAATGATACTGTGTCTCTTCATATTTGTCCATGACGGTAAAGGTCGTGACCGTCTCAGGGTCATCGGAGAAAATCACGATCGTATTCCCATCCAGCTCACAGGCCGGCTCCATACGGGCAAACTTTGACAGATCAATGGTGCCGCCCCAGATGATGACCACCCTGTCCTGATAATACGCCGTCTGCTCGATGTAAAACTCCTTGCTTTTGTCCTCGCTTTGCATCGTTTCGTATGTGTAAACGGACTCCGCCGTCAGCTGATCCTTGACGCCAAGGCACCCTGTCATCAGTAAGGTCAAAAGAAGCAGACAAAGTACTCTGATCCCTTTCGTTTTCCTATGCATACCCAATCCTAACATTTTCATTCTGCTTCTCCTTTACTCTGCTGCCAAACCGTGCGGACCTGATCACGGGGCAGCGGCATCTGCATCAAATGGTCTGCAGTTTTGACACTGTTTCTCTTTTGTAAAGCCTTTTTCTTCTGCTTCCTCCAGGGTCTCAAACAGAACCTGATTCCGCTCTGCGGGCAATTTACCGTAACAGTCTGCACGATGCAGCTTCTGATTTCTTTTGTTGCCGATGTAGGGAGCTTGCGGGCTGACGCTTTCCGAGCCGTTTTCAGGCCCCGCTTCCCCGGCCGTTTCCTGCATGCCGCTCCCCGGCGGGGTCTCCGGGTCCGTCTCCTCATGACTGCCCTCCGGCGGGTTTTCGGTGTCCGTCTCCTCCGGGGCGCCGGTCCTCTCCCCTGCCTTCCAGGTGTCAGAGGGTGCGCAATTCCACACACAGGTCTCGCCGTCGCTGACCACACTGATGCTGCCCTGCTCATCTGTACGGTAGACCGCAACGCCCATCTCGCGCAGTAAATTCAATGTCTCTGCATGAGGATGTCCGTATGGATTATTGCTTCCGCAGCTGATCACGGCCGCCTCAGGCGTCATAGCCTCCAGAAACTCTTTCGAGGAGGAATCCGCACTGCCGTGGTGGCTTGCAAGATACACATCGACATCGAGATCCATTCCTGCCGAGACCATGTCATGCTCAGCCTTCTCTCCCGCATCTGCGCCAAACAGGAACCTGTTTTGTCCGTGTTCCAGCAAGACGACCAGGGAGTTGTCGTTTCTGTCGGCGTACTCATGGATCGGACCGACAAACAGAAACCGTGCACTTCCCAGAGAATACCAGTCTCCCACGCCCGGCACGGTAACAGGGCAGGAGATCTCTTCCGCCGCATCCAACACATCCCGGTAAGCTTTTGAGTCTGATTCCTGTCCGGAGAGAAAGAGTGTATCGGGGCGGAACTTATAGATTGCAACATCCAGACCGCCGATGTGATCCGCATCCGGGTGGGTTCCGATGATGTAGTTCAGCTTCTGTACCTGACGCTTCATCAGATAGAGCTGGACGGCTGTGCCCTTATCATCGCGTCCTCCGTCAATCAGCATCGCCTCCCCGTCACACACAAGGAGTGCGGAAGCGCCCTGCCCTACATCCATAAAATGTACTTCGAGCACGGAATTCTGCCCGGCGATTCCCTGCGTCTCTTCCGTGA
>JAEDDX010000018.1 GCA_016293615.1 Acetatifactor sp. | reverse complement strand
GAAGCGCTGCAGCAACAACCCTTGGCAGGCCGTCGCGCAGCGACTTAGTTCAATTCGATTTTACTGTTCATGAGGGAGAAATAAAAATGAGTAATCCATGGGAGGAGATTCGTCTTTCAGATTATGAGAATCATATGAAGTCGGATTCTGTAAAACAGCTGCAATCTATGAATCAAACAATGAAACACCAGCTTAATGATTATGATGTACATACTGTGATGATGAAGCTAGAAGATATACTAAACACTTTGACGGGCGATGCTCAGGCTATTTTCAAAGAGGCGTTGGTAGGTGTCTATCTGCATGGATCGGCAGTGATGGACTGTTTTAACTTTGATAAAAGTGACATCGATCTCATCATTGTAGTCACTGATGAAATCAATGCTTCGATGAAAAAAGCTTTTATGGATAAAATTGTGGAGTTAAATATCCAGGCACCCCCCAAGGGGATTGAGTTGAGTGTTGTAAGGCAGTCTGTGTGTAAGCCTTTCATATACCCTACACCTTTTGAATTGCACTTTTCACCCATGCATCTGAATTGGTATCAGAGTAATCCGGACGAGTATATTGAGAAAATGAACGGTGAAGATCAAGACCTGGCAGCGCATTTTACCATCATTAACCATAGAGGAAAGTGCCTTGTGGGCCTTCCGATCAGTGATGTATTCGGCCCGGTTCCCAAAGAGGCATATATGGATTCTATTTGGGAGGATATCTGTGAAGCCGAGAACGAGATCGCAGACAATACTATGTATCTGATTTTAAATCTGGCCAGAGTACTTGCATATAAAAAAGAGGGTATTGTTCTATCGAAGAAGGAAGGCGGTGAGTGGGCGCTTGAAAAGCTTCCTGCCAAGTATCATTTGCTGATTTCCGAAGCGCTGGCAGATTACAGTGACAAGACTGTGCCGACGTACGATTACCAATCAGCAAGAGAGTATGCAAACTATATGCTTTCCGAAATCAAAAAGTAGGATTATGCAGCAAAAGAGGTATAGCTTTTGGCTTTCCATATGATAGGTGAGGAGATTACTGTGAGGGTAACGATAGAAACAGATAGATTGATTATTAGGAACCTTAAGCCCGGAGATGAACATGCTGTATTTGCCTGGGCAGATGACCCGGATGATTATGATCTTGGATTTGTATTGAAAGAAACCGGGGAGCTTATCGGCGGTGGAGGATTGGTATACCATTATGAATCATGTTGTTGAGAGTTATGAAAATTACAGAGAGGAAGATCGTTTGACTACGAATCATGCCAGGAAGCTTGAATTTATCACAACTGCCAGAGTTCTTGACGAAGTGATTGCTGCTAAAAGCAATATATTAGACTGCGCGGCGGGAACCGGTGTTTATGCGTTTTGGCTTGCTGATAAAGGACATGATGTAACGGCTACTGACATTACACCAAGGCACATAGAGATTATCAACCAGACGCTGAAAACAAAGGAATACTCTATGAATACAGCGGTTTTGGACGCCACGGATATGTCCTGTTTTGCGGATGAAACCTTTGATGTTGTTTTGAATATGGGACCTTTTTATCACTTGATTACAGAAGACCAGAGAGAAAAATGTCTGAAGGAATGCTTAAGGGTGTTGAAGAAAGGCGGACTGTTGGTTACTGCGTATATTCCAAGATATTATGTGTTTCAATATGTTGCTACAAGCGATGTAAAATATTTAGATGGGCAGCTGGCAAAACAGCTTATCGAGACAGGCGTATTAAAGCATGATGATGAGAAGTGTTTTTGGACGGATACCTATTATTCCTCAAAAGATGAAATGGAAACAATGTATAGAGAACATGGGCTGGAGATGATCGATCATTTTGCGCAGGATGGTTTGGCACCGCTTCTGTCTCATACGGTGGATCAGTGGGAAGAAAGTCAATTTCAAATATGGTGTGAGTATCATTACAGTATATGCCGTGAACCGTCAGTGCTGGGCGCGAGCAATCATGTTGTCATCATTGGCAGAAAATGATGTCTGCTTATCCTAAGAGCATACCATAAGTAAATGCGGTATGTTATTGATGTGGGAAGTTAGGTCATGAGTAAGGTTTTGAAGGTCGGCTTCTTCCCTTTTGGCGGTGGATATGCTATGATTTCGATGATGGTTACAAAACACATGATAAAGGAGAAAGCAGTATGAACAGTTTCAATTTTTTGAGCCCGACAGAGTTTGTGTTTGGAAAGGAAAGAGAGAAGGAGTGTGGCAAATATGTCAGGAAATACGGCGGAAGTAAGGTGCTGATTCATTATGGCTCCGGCTCGGTGATTCGCTCCGGCCTTTTGGACAGAGTGAAGCAGTCTTTGGATGCAGAAGACATTCCGTTTGTACTGTTGGGCGGCGTAATGCCAAATCCGAGAGATGTGTTGGTATATGAAGGCATCGCTTTGTGTAAGAAGGAGAAGGTGGATTTCATTCTTGCAGTGGGCGGAGGTTCCGTAATCGATAGTGCAAAGGCAATCGCGATGGGAATTCCTTATGACGGCGACTTTTGGGATTTTTACTCCGGAAAGGCACAGATCCGGTCCGCGGTTTCTGTAGGAACGGTGCTCACCATTGCTGCAGCAGGAAGCGAAGGCTCAGGCGATTCGGTGATCACGAAGGAAGAGGGTATGTTAAAGCGTGGTGCCGGTTCGGAGTTTATTCGTCCAAAGTTCTCCGTGATGAATCCGGAGCTTACCTGTACCCTGCCGGCATACCAGACTGCCTGTGGTGCGACAGATATTATGGCGCATGTATTTGAGCGTTATTTTACGAATACAACAGAGGTTGAGATTACTGACAGATTGTGTGAGGCTGTGTTGATCACAATGGTGAAAGAGACACCGAGAGTGATCGCCGATCCAAACAATTACGATGCGCGGGCTAATATTATGTGGGCAGGAACCGTCGCACACAACGGTATTGTGGGAGTAGGACGAGAGCAGGATTGGAACAGTCATGGGATTGAGCATGAGTTGTCAGGACTCTATGATTGTGCCCATGGTGCAGGCCTTGCGGTGATTATGCCGGCCTGGATGGAGTTTGTAATGCATCATAATCCGATGCGTTTTGCACAGATGGCTAATAGAGTATTCGGTGTTCCGATGAATTTTGAGAATCCGGAGGAAACCGCAGCAAAGGGAATCTATGCCTTTCGGTCTTTCTTAAGAGCAATCGGCATGCCGATCAATTTTGAGGAGCTTGGAGCCAGGGAAGAGGATATTCCTGTGTTGGTAGAGAAATTCGGTCTCGGCGAGGATGGAAGAACAGGCGGATTTGTCAAGCTTTCCTCCGCGGATGTTGCAAGCATCTACAAACTGGCTGTGAAAGCAAAGCTGTAAGGAGAGGCGCAATGAAACTGATGTTGGAAAAAGGAAGACCCGAGGATGTATCGGGCAGACTTCCCAAGGAACAAAGATGCTATGAACTGCTGGATGAACTTGGGTTGGAGTATTACCGCTGCGACCATCCGGATGCAAACGCCGATACGATGGAGGCCTGCCTTGCGATCGATGGTATTTTGGAAGCAACGGTCTGCAAGAACCTGTTTTTGTGCAACAGACAGCAGACACAGTTTTACCTGTTGATGATGCCGGGAGACAAGGTGTTTAAGACCAAGGAATTGTCCGGGCAGTTGGGCTGCGCCAGACTAAGCTTCGGTTCCCCGGAAAAGATGGAGGAGTATCTGGACATTACGCCGGGCTCCGTCAGTGTGTTGGGACTGATGAATGATAAAGAAAACAAGGTGAAGCTGATCGTAGATGAGGATGTGTTAAAGGGAGAGTACCTTGGATGCCATCCCTGTATCAATACCTCCAGCCTGAAGTTGAAGACTGCGGATGTATTTGACATATTTTTGAAGGCAGTACATCACGACTACACCAAGGTGGTGCTGGTGGGGGAGGAATGTTGAGGTTCGCCCCGAAGAAAAGTTGGGAGACAGAAAGGGCAGGATGTTCGAATCGTTGGAACATCCTGCCCTTCTTGGCATATTGATTCAGTTTGGCTTCTGTTCCGGGTGAAAATGTTCCAGCAGACAGTGAAGTCTTGCAACCTCTTTTTCATCATAAGGCACCCGGGGGTCGTCTGACCAGAGGCAGAACATACTGCCAATGGGAGAGGATTGTTTCATGGCAGAGGCAACGGGGCTGACGGGCTCAGCCATGGATTTCAGGGCGGACTGGTAGGTGAAGTCCTGATTGCCGCCGTCTCCCGCGGTTCGTCCCAGCACATAGTACCACGCAGCAGAAGTGTCCAGAATCTGGTGGCCCTGTGCTTCCACAAATTCCACAGGTGCAGGGTCATAGGAGGGCCAGCCGAAGCTCCAGTAGGATACGACGATATCCTTGTCCAAAATACCGCCGGTCAAGTCTTTGTTATAGTAGACACCGTCATTGAACATCACGGGAGTCATTCCGTTTTCCTTGATGATCCCTGCAAGCCGGTTGACATAGGAGATGAACTTGTGGTATTCATACTGCTCCTTGTTTTGAAGGGATGCAAAGCCGGAGGAAAGCACATCGTTGGCATATTCGTCACTTCCCAGATTAAAATACTTGCAGCCCTTTCCGGCGAACCATTGGATATATTTTTCCAGTAATGCCACGGTGAAGGCGACCGCTTCCCGGTTGTTCAGGTCTACGGTGGTGGCGGAGCTTTTGTATGCAGGGTCAGAGATGCCCAGTACTATCATCGCTGTCAGGATGGCGTCCATATGCCCCGGGGAATTGATCAAAGGCATCACGCCGATTCCTCTTTCGCCGGCGTAGCGGATGAGAAAATCAACTTCTTCCTCTGTCAGCTCGTTGGTACCGTTGTCGCAGTAGGCAAGGTTGCCTTCGTGCAGAGCACTTCGTACACAATCTCCGGCATAGCTTCCGTAAGGAGTTGTCAGGTCCATACATTCCAGCAGCATTCTGAATCCATCATTTCCGATGGCCAGTTCCAGCAGATTGAATCCATGATCCGAACAGACATCGATCAGATCCATTAGCTGCTCTTTGGAATAATATTTTCTTCCGGCATCAATGTGAAAGACTTTCAGGTTTTTCATGGCTTAAGTCTCCTTTCGCTGGTACTGATTTAAGTGTAGCATGCAGAGGGTGACAGGGCAATCTTTTTCTCGGATTCTCTGGGTTTTTGGCGGTGATTGTGTTATGATTTTCTTAGATTTTGCCGGAGAGGATCAGAGGAGTGTTGGAAAGTTATGAGGATTGTGAACGGAAAGATTTTCATTGGACGCGAATTTGTGGAAGGCGGACTGGAGTTTGATCAGGTGATCCGCAAAACAGGCGGAGAGGTTTCCGGGAAAGGTGACTTTGATGCTCAGGGAGATTATGTGATTCCGGGACTGATCGACATTCATTCCCATGGGGCTGTAGGGGAGGATGCCGGTGACGGCAGCCCGGAGGGATTGGGCAGATTGTCTGAGTTTTATGCGGCAAACGGTGTAACCGGCTGGGTGGCCACATTGATGACTCTTTCGGAGCAGGAACTGACAAAAGCGTTGGTGACGATCCGCGATTTTACTCGCCCGGGACAGGGTGCAAGATTGTTGGGGGTGAATCTGGAGGGACCTTTTATCAGCAGAAAGAAGTGCGGGGCGCAGAACCCGGAAGCTGTTCAGACTCCGGATATCAGTCTGCTTCTGCGATTCTTCCGGGCATCCGGTAATCTGATCAGACTGATGACGGTGGCACCGGAGACCACCGACTGTATGGAACTGATTCGGGAGGCCTCCCGGAGGTGTACGGTATCCATCGGCCACACGACTGCCTCCTACGAGACGGCGGCGGAGGCTTTTCGGATGGGAGCGACCCACACAACGCACCTCTACAATGCCATGCCGCCCCTGCATCATCGGGACCCCGGAGTCATCGGCGCCGCTTTTGATGCGGGCGCTACGGTGGAACTGATTGCAGACGGCAATCATGTAGCACCAGCTGTCCTGCGTATGACGGCGAAACTCTTTGGGGAAAAGCTGGTTCTGGTCTCGGATTCCGGGCGATGTACCGGTATGCCGGATGGGGAGTATACTCTTGGAGGACAGGGGATTACATTGAAAGATGGTAAGGCAAGGCTCACCGGAACGGATACGCTGGCCTGCTCGGCGGTCACTCTGACGGAGTGCGTGAGAAGAGCAGTCTCCTTCGGAATCCGGCTGGAAGATGCGGTCTATGCGGCGTCTACTGCCCCTTCCCGGGTAATCGGAGCAGAGCATGTGGGGAGTCTGGAAGTGGGGAAGCGTGCCGATATTGTCATCTTGGATCGGAAGCTGCAGGTGAAAGCAGTTTTTATAGCAGGGCAGATGATTACGGGTGCAGCCGGGAAAGAAACTTCTCAGGCTTGCGAAGAACAAAACAAAATCCCTTGCTGCCACCGATGAAGGTATCTTACAATATTGTAAGGTACTAAGTCATTGTGCTGTAAGAAATGTGTGGTAAAGTATAGTTATCAGAGAAAGGAGAAGTACCATGCAGGATTACAGACAGATGGCAATCAAATATATCTATAAAAATAAACGGAGGGCTGTGCTGTGTGTGCTTGGCATCACCATGAGCGTTGCCCTTCTTTTTGTGTTTTTGAATTCTGTGGAAACCTATCTGGCAGGCTTCCGGGCACAGTATGCAGCGTTTTACCCTGAGAAAGACCTGCGGGAGAGCATCTACACAATCCGCCTCAGTGCCTGGTTCGTTGCCTATCTGTTTACCATATTGGGAGTGGGGGTGGTTCGAAATGCGATTCAGCTTCTCCTGATGGAACAGATCAAGGACTTCGGGATGCTGCGTTGTATCGGAGCGACGAAACCACAGCTGAAAAGTTATGCCTACACCATCGGTTTTGCACTGGAGGGTGTGGGGCTGCTGCTCGGAATTGCAACCGGTTTTGGCATTTATTCTGTATTGGCCAGCCGTATGAAATGGGATGCCGGTTTCTACGGAATCGCACTAGCACTGATCCTGATTGCCTTTCTGGGCGATATGGTGTTTGCCATGGAGGATTGCTGTAAGGTGATCAAGCATATGACACCCGTGGATGCCGTTCGGGGAAAATACAAAATCCGGGAGGAGAAGATCAAGGTTCACGGGAAGAGTATCTGGGGTATTTTGTTCGGTGTGGAAGGCGATTATGCGGCCAAGAGTTTAAAGAGAAATCCGAGGCGGTATTTGATCTCCGTGTTTTCCATTGGCATGGGAATTGCAGCGGTTTGCCTGCTGGTAGCCTTTGAAACCATGTTGGAAGAATATGTGATAGATACAAAGGGAAACTGGGGAGTTTATCAGTTTGGTGTTGTATCATTCGCTGCTGCCGATATGACGGCGGAGGACCAGCAGAATAATTATGTCTTCCGAGAGGAACAGGTTGCATTGATCGAGGAACAAAGCAATGTGAAGAAGGCAAAACCGGTACATGCGGCAAAGCTCAATGCAACTGATCCCAGAATTCTGAGTGAGCATGTGGATTCGGATTTTAGTCAGTCTTGTCCCGAGGCTACCTGGTTTTATCACTATCTCCCGAACCTGGAGGAGGAAGGGACGATGATGCAGGTGGCAACGACGATGCTTTCCCAGATCGATTTATTCGGGTATGACGAGGAGGATTACGGCAGACTGAAAAAATACCTGACAGAGGGAACGCTGCAGCTTAGCGAAAACGGCGTGATTCTGGTGGGCGGCACCAGTGTGGTGGTGGAAAATGACGATACACTAAACGACAGGCGGACCATTATGAAGATGACCGATTATCAGGTGGGGGATACCATTGAGGTGCTGGACTATCAGCACTATGCCAAGAAGCTGCAGGAACGGTTGCCGGAAGCTGACAGTGAGAATTATTTAGTTGAAAGGATACATGCTCAGTATGACTGTTATCAGGAATGTATTGCGGAAGGCTTCACAAAAACCTATGTGATTGAAGGGATCATTGAGAGAGATCCCAATATCGCAGTCGAGGTCGATCCGAATGAACAGATGGATAATTTTATTCGGCTGATTCTTCCGCTGGAGCGGTTCACGGCAGATACCGGTCTTTCGGAGGACTACCCCTGCGGAACAGTCTTTTCCATGAAAGGAAAGAGCATTGGAAATCTTTTGGACATTGTATATGCGAGCGAGCCTGTTTCGGTTGTTGGACTTCGGATACGCTATTTGAATGTGCTGGATGAAATAGGGATCTTTCGGTATGTGATCCTTGCATTTACCGGAGGAGTCGTCTTCATTGTGGTGATGAATCTTTTGAATATGCTGAACATCACCTTCAGCAATATGTATCTTCGAAGGCAGGAATTTGCACAGCTGCGGGTGCTTGGCATGAGTGAGAATCGATTACTGTACACGGTGCTGCTGGAAGGCGTGATCACAGCAATCGGAGCAGCCCTGATCGGTCTGCTCTTTGGATATTGCGCATTGTATCTGGTTCGGGAATTGATCAATCTTATATTTTATGTGGAAATAGGTTTCCCGTGGGGAATGTTTGTTTTGATGGCAATATGCGGATTGGTGCTGCTTTGTATCTGCACATCAGTGGCAGTAAAGAGCGTGAAGGTAACGATGGCAGAGAGTCTGGCCGGGAATGAGTAATGGAGAGAGGTAAGGAATGGAAATTGTAAGACTGGAAAATGTAACAAAGGTATATGGGCAGGGAGATGCAGTGGTCCGCGCCCTTCAGGATGTGACCATGTCGGTGGAAAAAGGAGAGACGATGGCGATCGTCGGGGCCTCCGGCTCCGGAAAATCGACACTGCTGCATATGATAGGGGGTGTGGATACTCCTACCTCCGGCAAAATCTTCGTGGAAGGGCGTGAGATTACGAAAATGAACGACACGGAGCTGTCCGTGTATCGGAGACGAAAGATTGGTTTCGTCTTTCAGGCGTATCATCTGATGCCGATTCTGACGGTAGAGGAAAATATCCATATGCCGATTCTTTTGGATCATCAGAAGCCGGACAAGGCCTACATTGACCATATCATTGAACTGCTTGGATTAAAGGATAAGAGAAAGTGTCTGCCGGGGCAGCTGTCCGGCGGACAACAGCAGCGTGCGGCCATCGCCAGAGCGTTGGCCAATCGTCCCTCTCTGATCCTGGCAGACGAACCCACGGGTGCGCTGGATTCCAAGAATGGTGAGGAGGTTATGTGCCTTCTGCAGAATTCGGTGAGACAGCTGAATCAGACCTTAATCCTGATCACCCACAATCCGGATCTGGCCAGAGCGACAGGAAAGATTCTCCGTATGGAGGACGGGAGGATCTGCCGTTAAGAAAAGAATACCCATTTGCAGGAAACTATGATAAGATAGTTTTGAAATCCATTTGGGGAGAACGGAATATGCAAAGGATTCTGGTGTTGGAGGATGATTATGCTCTGGCAATGGGAATAGAATATGCACTGCAGGCAGAAGGGTATGAGGTTTTACATGCATCCACCCTGCAGAAAGCGAGAGAAATGCTAGGGAAAGCGGATCGGGAGCCGCCTTCCCTATTGTTGTTGGATATTTGTCTGCCGGATGGCATGGGGATGGAACTTTGCCGTGAAGTGAGGCAGGCCGGCAGCAGTGTTCCGATCATTTTCCTGACGGCTCTGTCTGAAGAAGTCAACATTGTGCAGGGACTGGAGATGGGAGCCGATGATTATGTGGCGAAGCCTTTTCGACTCAAGGAGCTTCTCTCGAGGATCCGTGCCAATATCAGGCGGTACGAAATGAGCGGGGACAAGAACAGTACACAGGCTAAGGCGTGTATTTGCTTCGGAGCATATCGGTTCCTTCCGGATGAGTATCGCCTGTTTCAGGGAGAGGAACAGATCGAATGTACCATGAGTGAACTGAGACTATTGAAGGAGCTTGTGAAAAATGCCGGCAATGTGCTGAGCCGTGATCAGCTGTTGCTTGGACTGTTTGATACCGAGACGACATTCGTGGAGGACAATACGCTTTCGGTATATATGAAGCGGCTTCGCACGAAATTGGGCGAGGAAGCGGACAGAATCGAGACAGTCAGGGGAATCGGGTATCGGTTTCGCCTATGATGGGATTGTGAGGCGTAGAGAAATGAGAGAGAAGGAAAAGTATTATGAGACAGAAAAAGCCGGAATCGTCTTTCTTGCAGGTAGCATAGCGGCGTTGCTGGCGGCGGTGGTAATCGCACTTGGTATTCTGAAAAATCCGCTCTCGCTTCTGCCATGTATTCCGATTGCGGCGCTGGCGGCTTTCTTATTCTCCTATCAACAGAGAAAACTCCGTGCGTTCTGCAGGGATTTGGAGAGATTGTCTCAAATCATGGTTGCCGCAGCGGAGAATACCGGAGAATTGCCCCCGATAGAGTATAGACAGGGACAGATGGGATTGGCCTTCACGAATCTGCAGAAGCTGACCACGGTACTCCAAAGTACGCAAGCGGCGGCTTTGCAGGAGCGAATCTATTTGAAAAACACGATTTCGGATATCTCTCATCAACTGAAGACGCCCCTGGCGTCCATGAAGCTTTTTATTGAGCTGTTGGCCGGGCAGGAAGTACCTGAGAAACAAAGGCAACAGCTGCTTTTAGAAGCCGGCAACCAGGTGGAACGGATGGAATGGCTGATCTTAGCCTTGCTGAAGCAGGCTCGTATCGAGGCAGGAGCAGTTACCTTTGAGAAAAAAGAGTGCAAAATGAAACTGATTCTTAATACAGCCGTCGCGGCAGTATCTTATCTGACAGAGCCCAAAGGACAGCGTGTAAAGGTTGAATTGGCAGCGCAGGAAGGTTCTGAGCTTCTGTTCCGGGGAGATGGCCCGTGGTTGACGGAGGTGTTGGTCAATCTGCTCAAGAATGCCTCAGATTATTCGGAGGAGCATTCTGAGATTCTGGTCCGGGCGGAGGAAAACGCTCTGTATGTCAGAATATCCGTCACTGATTATGGGAAAGGGATTCCGCAGGAAGCCATGGCGCATATTTTTGACCGATTCTACAGAGTTGACACATCAGTGAACCCCAACAGCGTGGGAATCGGGCTTTCGCTGGCTAAGACCATCGTAGAGGGTATGGGCGGACAGATCTCCGTAAGGAGCAGGGAAGGAGAGTATACCTGCTTTCGAGTGACCTTTTTCAAGTAATGCTCTTCGGTGCTTGAGGTTTATGACAGAAGGGCGAGGGAGTGACATGAAAAAATGGTAACTGCTCTTATTTGATTTAGTCGGAAGCTATCATTGCATTCGGCGATGATTTTGCGGATATCGGAATGCTGGAATTATGCGGAACGGGCGTTGCAATGGGGAATGCGATTGATGCGGTAAAGGAGAAAGCTGACATTGTAATCGGTTCGAATGATGAGGATGGCATTGCGGCTTTTCTCGAGAATGAAATTGTATAGTGATACTGATATTCAGGTAGTCGAAGAAACGGGTTTTTGATATATCGAAGGGACAAAAAGAATGAGCAAAAGTCTTGTTTTTGCGGATGATTTCTCTAAAGAAGAAATATTTGAAATATTCAGAACGGCAGATGCGTTGGCAGATGATATGAGGCAGGTGATTTTGTGTTATCTGCTGGACAAGAAATAATGTAAATTTCTAATTGGTGCTGCCGGGGCAAAAACCTGACGGTGTCCCGGTACATATTTTTAGCGAGGTACAGAATATGATATTTGCCATGTCTGACATTCACGGACAATATGAATTGCTGGCGCGGAGAGTGGAACAACTGAGACCTTTTTTGACGGAAGGCGGGAATCAACTCATACTGCTGGGTGATTATATCGACAGAGGAAATCGGAGCTATGAGTGCCTGAAACTGGTGTATGATCTTGAGCAGGAGTTCGGAAACGAGAAGGTGATCGTGCTGAAAGGAAACCATGAAGTCTGGTTTGAGGAGTTTTTGTTCCGAAATGAGGACATCTGGCTTGCTGAGGACAGGGACTTTTTTACCTCCGGGACCTTCCTTTCGAAGGAACAATTCAGAGAACTCGAAGTTTTGCCGGACCGGGAAGCCCGTATCGCGTTTGTGAAGGCATGTATTAAGAGGGATCATAAAGAGCTATTGGCCTGGATGAGAAAGCTTAGACTGTTCTATGAGACGGACACACAGATTTTTGTGCATGCGGGTGTGGATGAGGAGATACCGGAGGAAGAGGCGGCGTGGTGTACCATAGGAACTCCGGACTATGTGATGACGGGGAAATATCCTCCTTCCGTAGGACCTTTCTATAAAGATATTATCGCCGGGCATGTGGCAGCCTCTTACCTGGCAAGGGACAAAGGTTTTCGCGGCATCTTTTTTGACGGACAAAGCCATTACTATATTGATGGCTCTGCGATAAAGTCCGGAAGCATTCTGTGCCTCGCTTATGACGGGGACAAGAGAGCCTACTACCAGCTGGAAGAGGATGGGAGCTTTCGGGAAATTCAGGCAAGGGCGGTCAATGCGCAGGTGTAATACTGCATTGCAGGAGCGTGATGACTTAGACTAAAAATATGCGATTTTTGTATGTATGCCATGCATGTTGGAAAAGAGTGTAGGAATGATCGCAAAAAGGATGCATCCTCCTTTGCAACCAAAACATGTTGACAAATACAGGAGGTGTAACATACAATATATTCGAGTTTTTATGTGATTCGGGTTAGTGATGTATATAGACTCATGCATGACTGATACGCAAAAAATATGCTAAGCTACTCTTAGGGGCGTTTTTCATTCACTGAAAAACGCTTTTATTTTAAAGACGGGGAGAATGATATGATTCCTATCGTTTATATTCACAGGGGATATGCTGATTATCTGGTATCGGTGATTCAACAGGCTGTGCAAGCATGTGGCGAAGAGAATGTTTATTTATTGGGGGATGAAGCAAATGCAGACTGCTGCAGGAACTGGTTCCCTATAGCTGATTACGTTTCGGAAAACTGTCTCAGACTGGAAAAGGAGTATGTACATTACTCCTACACAGAAGAGCAATATGAGCGGTTTTGCCTGCAGAGATATTTTCTCCTGCTGCGTTTCATGGAGTATCATGGCTGGAGGGACGCATATCTGTGCGACAGTGACCTGTTGATTTACGAGGACCTTTCAAACCTGTCTATGGGACAATACGATGCAGCATTCTCCGTGTGCGAGTATCCGGTCTATTTTGGAGAGTGTGCCTCGCCACATTGCAGCTATTGGAAACGAGAATCTCTGGAAAATTTTACAGGATATATTCTGGATATTTATGAGAACCGACGAGACCTGATCGAAACAATCTATCAATACCATTGTGAACACAAAGTCCTGTGGGTAAGCGCTATCTGTGACATGGTCTGGTTGACCGGCTGGAAGCAGCAGATGATACAGCAGGGCATGCGGTTCCTGAATATGAACGAGCCGCTTGAAAGAAACGGTGAGAGCGTTGTGTGGGACCACAATCTGTCGGTATCAGACAATGCCCGTATGGGGGAGTATGCCTATCGCAGGACGCTTCATATGAAGAAGGTGACATTTCGAGGAGAAAGCCCTTATCTGACTCGGTCAGACGGAAAGCTGATTCGGGCACTCACACTTCATTGTCAGGGCGGGAAAAAAAAGTATATCAAATTGCTGACAGATTGTTCCAATTGTTACTTATACTATTTGTATGTGAATTTGATAGATGTGATAAAAAAGCGGATTCTTCACAGGATTTGATAAAAACGGGAGTGAATCGAATGGATATATGTGCAGTTGTCGTTACCTACAATCGAAAGGAACTGTTAAAGCAGTGTCTGCGGGCATTGTTATCCCAGGAGACCCCATTAACGACAGTGATCATCATGGATAATGCCTCTACGGATGGTACGGAGGAGCTGTTTGCTCAACCGGATTCTGTGGAGGGACATACGCTGGTCAGGTATATGCGGCTGGAAAAGAATCTGGGGGGATCCGGCGGTTTTCATTATGGATTTCGTGAGGCGGTTGGGACACAGTGCGACTGGCTGCTTGTGTTGGACGATGATGCTATACTGGAGCCTGATTTTTGCACCCGGATGCTAATGGCGGCAGCGGCATATCCGGACACGGAATGCTTCACGGGGAATGTAAAATGGTTTTCAAAAGGAAGTTGGAGATTGACACAGGAGACAACAGACGCTTATTCTGAGGTGGAGAGAGTTACATTTGTCGGCGCTATGATAAAGCGAAGCCTTGTGGAGAGAATCGGTCTGCCTGAGAGAGACTTTTTTATCTGGTATGATGATACGGAATACAGTATGCGGATGAGAGAGCATACCAATATTATCTCGGTAAATGAAGCAATAGCGGTTCATATGCAAAAGGAAGAGGTCGATGTCGGGTTGAGCTGGAAGAAGTTTTATGGCATGAGAAACTATGTGATTGTCCGATTGAAGTATACCAAAGGACCGCTGAAGTGTCTCAGGAAAGCCCTTTTCCTTTTTGGCTATACCATTCGATTCCTAGCTGCCTGCGTCGTCAAACAGCTTCTTCTTGGCCGAAGCATCCGAAAATTTCGGGTTAAACTGTCACTTGGTATGACGGCGATCTTGCATGGGGTCAGGAATATTCAGGGGGTACACCCGTTGTATATGCCGGGCAGACCGATCGGGGGTGTCTATGATGAGACAAAATCGTAAAAAGGTACTGATTCTGGTGAGTACCAATATTTTCGGCGGAGCAGAACGCGTGATGGCTGATTATCTGCGTGATAATGAGGATTTTGAGTTTTTTATGCTCACCAACCGAAAACCTTCTGTCAGGAAAGAGTATGAGAGAGTGCTTCCTGCGAACCATGTGGTTACCAGCCGTTTTGTGCTGTGCCGTTGGGATCTGAAAAAACATCCGCTGATGCTGGTGATGTGGGTATTGTCGTATCTTCGTTCTGTCGTACTGGTGCTTCAATTGATCAGACGATATCAGATCGATGTGATTTATGGGAATAATTCCACGGATATTCCCATTCTCGCGGCAGTCAGACGCTGGAAACCGGAGCTTAAGAATGTGTCTCATATTCATGATATGTTGGAAACGGATTCGATGATGGGCAAATATTTTATGGGGCATGCTCAAAGTCTCGATCATATCATTGTACCTTCAAAGGCAAATAAGGAATACCTTGCGGGATTGATGAAAGGAAGTGTACCGATTACGGTTGCGTATAACAGCGTTCCGCTGCTTTCGGCAAGTCTCGATTCGGCTGCCCTGCAGAAGAGTGGGCAGGGAGAACATGCAGAATACCAGATTGCCATGGTAGGAACAATCGCAGAACGGAAGGATCCGATGGCCTTTTTAAGAATCTTGAGTGAATTGAAGCTTCCTTTTCACGCGGTCATGGCAGGTCCTGTTATGGAGGAACCGCTGTATCGAAAGATGAAGGAGTTTATTGCAGATAACAAGCTTCCGGTAAGCTTCACTGGAAGCCTTGATCGTGAAAGCCTTGTAACGCTATATCTCTCCACAGATCTTCTGCTTCTGACCAGTAAGAGAGACTCCTTACCGAATGTGATTCTGGAGGCAATGGCTGCCGGTACATTGGTGCTGGCCAGGGCGGTGGGCGGAGTCCCGGAAATGATTGAGGACGGAGTGACAGGCTTTTTGTACACAGAGGAAGATGATGCGAAGATGTGTGCTAAGCGTGCGGAAAGTATACTTCGGATGAGTACTGAGGACAAGCAGAGAATACGAAAGAATGCCCGCGAAAGAGTTCAGACTATGTTTTCGGAGCAGGAAAAGCGAAGAAGAGTGTTTCAGGTTATTTCTGAAGGGGGGCATTCCTATGACTAAAATGCGTATCCTCTATGTAACCGAGGCGTTCGACGGAGGTATCTACAGATTTCTGTTGGGGTTGGCTAATCAGCTGGCAGACCGGGCACAGATCATGATTGCCTACGAGGATAATTGCAGGACATCAATGGTCTGTCGGGAGGACTTTGCTCCGGGGATTGAACTGATTCCCATGGAGCAGGGATTTTCCTCGCATCGCAATCTGAATTGCCTGGCGGGGATTCGTAAGTACCGGGAACTGGTGCTTCGGCTTAAGCCGGATGTGATTCATCTGCATTCTTCCATTGCGGGCATGTGGGGGAGATGGTCGTTTTTGAATAACCCATGTCCTGTCTTTTACACCCCCCATGGCTTTGCTTTTCTAAACGGCAGCCCCAGGTGGAAAATGGAGATATACCGATGGATGGAGAGAATCTCTGCACTCAGACCCTGCACAATCATCGCCTGTGGCAAGCAGGAGTATCAGATTGCCAGAGGGTTTCGAAAGGACAGTATCTACGTGTTGAATGGGATTCCTACAGAGGAATTGCTTGGTCTGACTGAGTCTGTGCAGAGCAGCAGAACCGGGAAAACAGAGGTGCTGACCGTAAGCAGAAATGTCTGGCAGAAGAATCCTGCATTGTTCAACAACATAGCTGAGCAGATGCCGGATGTGGCTTTTGTCTGGGTGGGAGATGATAAAAAAAATACTCTGACAGCGGACAATATCGAAGCTACGGGGCTGCTCAGCCACAGTGAAACAATCAGCCGGATGAAGAATGCGGATATCTTCGTCCTGACTTCTGTCTTTGAAGGTCTGTCTTTGGCGTTGCTCGAAGCAATGGCACTCGGAAAGATATGTGTTGTAAGCGATGTACCGGGCAATCGTGAGGTAATCACGAACGGAGTGAACGGTTATCTTTGCTCCGGGGCGGATGATTTTGTGAGGACAATCCGAATGGTCGAACAGGCAGATGAGGCAGTATTGGAGAAGATTCGAAGAAATGCGTGTCAGACGGTTGCAGATACATACAGTGTGGAGAAAATGGCGGAGCGGTACTATTCCATCTATCTGGAGGCCGTCGGTAATCCAAAGAATCATGGCAAAGGCAGGCAGCTGAACGAATGAAAAAAGATGTAAAACAGGTATTGGTTTCAGGCAGCTGGTATATAGTCGGTAATTTTTTGATTAAAGCAATTACCTTTCTGTCGGTTTCTGTTTTTACCAGAATCATGACAGTGGAGGATTACGGTCTGTACTATACCTATCTTGTATATGAAAGTATGCTGACAGCTATCATGAGTCTGGGATTGGCTAAAACAATCACTGTGGCCAAATTTGAGTTTACGGATTCATTTCACGATTATGTTGCTTCCCTTGCCGGATACCAGACGGTTCTGGCAGCAGGGGTTGGCGTAGCAGGAATCCTTGTTTGCCGGGCGGCTGACCTTCAGACGGGGATGTTTGCCGCGGCTTGGATTGCATCTTACGGCAACTGTATTTTTCAGCTGGTGGAACAGCGCTTTATTATTGAAAACCGATATGTACGGTATATCGGAATGACATTCATGAACAATATTCCGCAGATCATCCTTTCCATTCTTCTGATTTTGTACTGGAAGAAGCAGTCCTCCTATGTGGAGAGGCTGATCGGTCATGTGGTTCCTCTGATTTTCCTGCTGGTGTTGTGTCTTGTCTATATTCTGAAGAACGGCAGAGTCCGTAAAAAGTATTGGCGTTACGGCTTGAAGCTTGGAATACCAACGATTTTCATGTCTCTTTCGGCAACGGTGCTCACGCAGTCCGACCGGGTCCTGATCGGATACTTTGGAGGGGAGGACAAGGTTGGAATCTATTCGGGTGTGGGAACTATCGGCAGTATACTATATATTGTGATGCTTTCTATGCAAAATGTATGGACGCGCATTTTCATGATGCATTTTTCAGAAAAACAATATCAGGAGATTCGAAAAAAAATGATAGCTTATGTCTGCCTGTTTATGGTCGCAGTCTTTGGAATCATGGGGGCGGGCAGGGAACTTTGTTGGTTTTTTCTTGCCAAAGAGTACAGAGTTGGAGATATTCTGATTGTTCCGCTGTGCCTGAGCTGGTTCTTTAATTTTCTCGGATGTATTCTGTCGGAAATTGAGTATGCCGGTGGAAAGGCATTGTATCTCACTGCCGGGATGGTACTCGGTGCCGTGATCAATATTGGTACGAACCTGTTGTTGATTCCGGTTTTCGGGTATGAGGCTGCAGCCTATACTACTGCCTTTTCCTATCTGGCCGTATTGGCTTTTCATCTCCTTGTGGAGCGGCGGGTTTGCAGAACGAAGGCGTATTCTGTCGCCTTTCTGGGCATATCTGTACTGGTGATGCTTAGTTATTCTGCCCTGATACGGGTGTTTTTGAATCATCTTTTGATGAGGGCATTGATTGTGATTCTGTATGTGGCGGGAGTTCTGGCATTTGTTATTTGTACTGTGAGAAAGCAGGACCGGAACCAGGAAAGGAAACAGAACGAATGATCATTGTGATTGATGCAATATTAAGTCCTGTCAAGCCACGAGGCGTAGCAAGGTATACCTCGGAATTGATCAAAGGGCTTGCAGGGATGGATAGCGAGAATACATATTATATCTTTTACGGCAGTTGGATGAAATCTTATGACTTTCTGGCGATACAACAACCCAATTTTCATTTTATTGAAAAAGACATTCCATCCGGTATGATCCGGCGGAATATGTATAAGTGTTTTGTACTGCCCGTATTGGCCCAAAAGCTAAAGGGGGATGTTTTCCATGTGACGGATACCTCACCAATCCTCTATAAGACTTGTCCGGTGATTTCCACGATTCATGATCTTGCAGAATTCGTGCTGCCTGAGAAGTATTCCCGGCTCTCTGCTTTCTGCCGCAGAAAGTATCTCTGGTTTCAGACCAGACTCTCAGACCGTATTTTGACGGTTTCGCAGTATTCTGCGCATCAGATTCAAAAAAGATTTCCTGCCGCCGAGGGCAAAATCACTGTTACATATAACGGGGTCGATCAGAAGCGGTTTGCAGATAGCCCGGATGGAACGGACAATTCCCGGGAACAGCCGTATTTTCTCTACATCGGGGGTATGGAGCATTCCAAGAATGTTCCCATTCTGGTGGAAGCATTTGCACGGCTGCCTGAGGAGTGCCGGTCCGAGTATCAGCTGCGACTGATAGGGGAGCCGAATACAGATACGCCTCTGATTCTTAAAACAATAGAAAAGTATCAGCTGCAGGAGCGTGTGAAGGTTTCCGATTATGTATCGGAAGAAGAGCTGATTGCGCAGTATCGCGACGCTTTTGCCTTTGTGCATCCCTCCAAATACGAAGGGTTTGGTATACCGATTATTGAAGCCTTTGCATCTGGGATTCCTGTCATTGCTGCGAACGCGACCTGTTTCCCGGAGATTTGTCAGGACGCGGCGCTGCTGTTTGAACCTGACGATGCGGATGACTGTGCCCGTCAGATGATGAAACTGATCGAATCAGAAGAACTGCGCAGGGAAATGGTCCGGCGGGGAGACAAAAGAAGAATGGACTTTACCTGGGAGCGGTTGTGCAGACAAACAAGAGAGTGTTATTTGCAATGGAGGAATTGAGTGTAAAATGATATGCAGGGATAATGTGGAAAAATGCCTCAAGGAGTTCGGTAGATTTTTAGTGACTGTTTTTTGCCTTGTTTGGATAAAACTATTGGTGCATGGAGCAGTGATTCTGGTGTTTCATGACTATCTTGCAAATCATAAGTTTTATCTGGATGCAGGAATGATTTATATCTACTACGATTCTGTTGCAGGAAGCTGGATTCCGGATAAGCTTGGGGATGGATTCAGTAACATCGCAAGGTTCTACCGACTGGTGTTTCTTAACAAAAATATGACACAGCAGGTATTCTATCTGGCATGTTCCCTGGTGTATGTCGCTGTATATCATCTGATGGTACTGCAACTGCCGTTAAAGAACAAAAGAAAATTTTTCCTGTTTTCCATGGTCTTTATCTTTGATGCGGTATATTTATTTCAACCGTCCAAAGAGATCACGGCTTTACTTCTAAGTATCTTGGTCTTACAGCAGATAAAGAGGTCTTCTCGATGGAGAAATGCCTGGATTATGTTATTTTTTCTGATATATGCTGTGGTATTTCGTATTTACTATGTAATTTTACTGTGCTTTTACGCAATTTACCTTATCTATTGCAAGAATAAAAAACTGGCAGGACTCCTGACCTTGACCGGATTTGTGCTGTTCTGTATTCTTTTTGAGCAGGGGTATCTTTCCAAATTGGTGGAAGCCAAAATTATCGTCGAGGATGCCAATACTGCCTTGACCGATCTGTTTACCAAGGAGCAGATGTCGGATCATGTTTTTCTCTATCTGCTGAATTACGCGGTAATGGTCATCCGACTTATTTTTCCGGTGGAGATTATTGTAAAATCACCCAGCAGAGCGGTTCTCTTTCTCCCTGTTTACTGGTATATGCTCTTTGAAGTGGTTCACTGCATGTGGGGGCTGTGGGCAGGACGAGATCGGGAGAGGCATTCCAACAGAGCCGTGCTGAGCCGCGGACGGCGCAAACGGTTGGATGTTGTTGTAATCATATGCAGCCATATACTCACATCCGCGTTTTTTGAGCCGGATTTCGGTTCTTATCTGCGACATGTGGTCGGAATTCTTCCTTTTTACTATTACATTATGTTTTGTGGCCCTAAATCCGGCGGCGCTTTCTTTCCTAAGAAAGCGCAAAGGAACGATACTGTCACTTTTCCTGCGCATGCGACGCAATCGGATTGAGTACCCTCTCCATATCTTCCGGGAGGGGTGAAATAAATTCCAACTTCTGTCCGGTTATGGGATGCGGGAAGACGAGCCTGTGGGAATGCAGAGCCTGTCGCTTTATCCGCTCCATGTCCGGATTGTACAGATAATCCCCGATGAGCGGATACCCGATATGTTTCATGTGGACGCGTATCTGATGGGTGCGGCCGGTCTCCAGGTGAATGGAGACAAGGCTGTGCCCATTTTTGGTGTCCTTTAATTCATACCGGGTTACGGCTGTTTCACCGTGCTCGAAATCTACGGCGCGTTCAATGATTGAGCCTGGTTTTCTGGAGATGGGAGCGCTCACTGTTCCCTGTCTCGGAGTTAGAGAACCCTTGACAATTGCGAGGTATTCCCTGTGAATTTTCCTGCGGCTGAGACATGCGGACAGAATACCTGCGCTGACGAAATGTTTTGCGATGATGGTAAGCCCCGAGGTGTCTTTGTCGAGGCGGTTGATGCAGCGAAAGACAAAGGGAGTGTCCTGCTCCTTGAAATACCAGGCAAGTGCATTTGCGACAGAGCTGTCATAATTTCCCGCGGAGGGATGAATCGGCATCCCGGCCGGTTTGTCGATGACGAGAATGTCCTCGTCTTCATAGACGATCTCAAGGGGAAGCCGGACCGGGAGAAGCTTTTCGGAGGCAGTCTCGTCGAAAACCTGAATCGTCAGGCGGTCGCCGGTCTGCAGGGGCTGATTGACGAATACCGGCTTTTGGTTCAGAAGAATGCTTCCGGGAACCTTTTTCAGGGCAATCAGGCTGCGGGAAGAGAACTCTTTCCGGGTCAGGTATTCCTTCACTGTCAGGTCACGGTCGGTTTCGGTGATGAAGTATTCGAGTGTTCTGGCCATGGTCAGGGTCTCTCCTTTGCAATGCTTTTATGGTTACTATACTGATTACTATACTATAGAAACAATTTTTCGGAAAGACTTTCGGCGCGTTTTTTCTTTACTTCAAAGGGAATAGTGGTATAATATGAATAGGATGTCACGGTCGTGACAGACGCTAAATTGTAGAGAACGGAGGTATTTTTGATGGACAAAAAGGCAATGTACAAGCTGAGTTATGGTCTGTTCGTACTCACGGCAAAAGAGGGTGACAAGGATAACGGTTGTATCATTAACACGGCGATCCAGGCGGCCTCTTCACCGAATCAGATGAGTATCTGTGTCAATAAGGCTAATTATACACATGATATGATCATGAGAACGGGAGCGTTCACCGTTTCTGTCATCAGTGAGCGGGCTACCTTTGACTTGTTCAAGCACTTTGGATTCCAAACCGGAAGAGAAGTTGACAAATTTGCTGATTTTCAGGCATGCGACAGAGGTGCTAACGGTATCTTCTATGTGACGGAAGGCACCAATGCTTACCTTTCAGTAAAGGTTGACAAGACGGAGGATCTGGGTTCTCACACCATGTTTATCGGCGAAATAACCGACATGGAGGTCTTGAGCGGAGATTCCTCGGCAACCTATGAGTATTATATGAAGCATATTAAACCGCAGCCTCAGGAGGTCGGCAAGACCGAAACGGGGCAGACCATCTGGAGGTGTACCATCTGCGGTTATGAGTATGTGGGCGAGGAGCTGCCGGAGGATTTCATCTGCCCGCTTTGCAAGCATCCGGCATCAGATTTTGAAAAAGTGATTAAGAAAACGGAGGAAACAACGATGGCAAACAAGTACGCAGGAACAAAGACAGAAAAGAATTTGTGGGAAGCTTTTGCGGGAGAATCCCAGGCAAGAAACAAGTACACCTATTTTGCTTCTGTGGCAAAGAAGGCAGGCTATGAGCAGATCGCAGCATTGTTCCTTCAGACCGCTGAGAATGAGAAGGAGCACGCAAAGCTTTGGTTCAAGGCGCTTGGCGAACTGGGCGATACTCCTGCGAACCTCCTTCATGCAGCAGAGGGTGAGAACGCGGAATGGACCGATATGTATGAGAGAATGGCGAAGGAAGCAGAGGAAGAGGGCTTTACTGAGCTGGCTGCCCAGTTCAGAGGCGTTGCCGCTATCGAGAAAATGCATGAGGAGAGATATCGTGCGCTTCTTAAGAATGTGGAAGCAATGGAAGTATTTAAGAAGAGCGGTGTTACGATGTGGGAGTGCCGCAACTGCGGACATGTCGTAGTAGGTCTGGAAGCACCGGAGGTTTGCCCTGTATGTAATCATCCTCAGGCATATTTTGAAGTGCGTAAAGAGAATTATTAAGCGGCAGGAGAGCCTTTTCGTTCCGCGGCAGGATGCGCTTCCTGTCACGGAACGCTAAATTTGAAATGATTTTGGAGGAACAAAAATGGTAACATGGAAGAATCTGGACACCCTGACTTCCTATCAGGAGCTTGTGGAAAACCCCGGGAAAGTGAACCTTGCTGAGGTGATGTGTGCAGAACGTGTCAGAGAGTACAGCATTCCGATGGGTGCAGGACTTGTGTACAATTATGCGGCAAAGTCTGTGGACGAGGAGATCATCGGACGACTGAAAGCGCTTGCAAAGGAAGCAGAGCTCGTGGAAAAATATGCGGAGCTTTACAACGGCGAGGTGGTGAATACCGGTGAGAAGCGTCTGGTTCTGCATCAGCTGACCCGTGGTCAGCTGGGAAGCGTCGTGACTGCTGACGGTGTGGATAAGAGAGCCTTTTATGTAGAGCAGAAGGACCGAATCGCCGAGTTCGCGAAGAAGGTTCATTCCGGTGAGATCGTCAACGAAGCCGGCGAGAAATTTACGACCGTTGTACAGATCGGTATCGGCGGAAGCGACCTGGGCCCCAGAGCAATGTATCTTGCGCTGGAGAACTGGGCTAAGAAAAACGGTACTTTTCAGATGGAGGCAAAGTTCATCAGCAATGTGGATCCGGATGATGCGGCAGCGGTACTGAATTCTACGGATGTGGCACATTCCATCTTCGTTCTGGTTTCTAAGTCGGGTACTACATTGGAGACTCTTACCAACGAGTCCTTTGTAAAGGATGCTTTGACCAAGGCAGGTCTGGATGCTTCCAGACATATGATCGCCGTTACAAGCGAGACTTCTCCGCTTGCAAAGAGCAGTGATTACCTGGCTGCATTTTTCATGGATGACTATATCGGCGGCCGTTTCTCCTCTACCTCTGCGGTAGGCGGAGCAGTTTTGTCCCTGGCGTTCGGACCGGAGGTATTTGACCGTTTCCTTAAGGGTGCTGCCGAGGAGGATGCGCTTGCAAAGAATCCTGATGCAGAGAAGAATCCGGCGCTGATGGATGCTCTGATTGGCGTCTATGAGAGAAATATTCTCGGATATCCTGCAACCGCAGTACTGCCTTATTCTCAGGCGCTGTCCCGTTTCCCTGCGCACCTGCAGCAACTGGATATGGAGTCTAACGGCAAGAGTGTGAATCGCTTCGGCGAGCCTGTTTCCTATGTGACCGGTCCTGTCATCTTCGGTGAGCCCGGTACCAACGGACAGCACTCCTTCTATCAGCTCCTTCATCAGGGTACCGATATTGTGCCGCTTCAGTTCATCGGTTTCAGAAACAGCCAGATCGGTACTGATGTAGACATTCAGGGAAGCACCAGCCAGCAGAAGCTCTGCGCCAATGTGGCAGCACAGATTGTGGCGTTTGCCTGCGGTAAATCTGATGACAACAAAAACAAGAACTTCGAGGGCGGACGTCCTTCCAGCATCATTATCGGGGACATGCTGACACCGGAATCTCTCGGAGCATTGCTCGCTCACTTTGAGAACAAGGTGATGTTCCAGGGCTTCGTATGGAACATCAACAGCTTTGACCAGGAGGGCGTACAGCTTGGAAAGGTGCTCGCCAAGAAGGTATTGGCACACGAAACAGACGGAGCATTAAAGGTATACAGTGATCTGTTGAATATCTAAAATACAAGAAAGCATAAAAGACAGGGGCATCCGGCACAACTCGTTCAGAGAATTGTGACAGATGCCCCTGTTCTATTTTTGGAGATATTTACTCATGAATCGTATCCAGAAAGGCCATCAGAGATTCCCGCTGTTCCTTGCTCAGGCGATAGATTTTAGCTACAAGAGGATCCTGCTTCAGGATGGAGGAACTATCATCATCAAAAAAGTCTTTCAACGAAATGCCGAGAGCTTTGCATAACTGGAATATGATTTCGATTGTGGGATTCTTGTTCCCGATCTCGATATCCCGGACATAGCTTTGGCTGATGCCGGCGAGGTTTGCAAGTTTGTTCGTAGAGATCTGCTTCCGCTCGCGGAAAAAGCGAATGCGCGCACCAATCGGGTATTCAAAAGGTTCTTGAGGATTTGCCACTGTGAGTGCCCCCCTTTCAATGATGATAAGGATAGAGTATCAAAGTTTTTCCGTTACCATTACAAGTATAGAGATTGCGGATTTTCGACATGGATATTACAAACCCGAATCATAAACTCTGTATAAACAGATCATAACCATTTTATGAAACATTACGCACACTGTTGACATACGGTGACTTGTGTGTTATAACACAGATAGAACAAAGGAAAGGGAACAGACGAAAGATTCTTAGTCGAATCGTTTGTACCGGTTCCCCGAAACATCCTGGTTCCAAAAGACAAGGAGTCAACGAGAAAAATAAAAAGGAGTGATTTGTATGTTGAGACCTAGTATTTTTGGAGAAAGTTTGTTTGATGAGTTCTTTGATTTCCCGGAGTTTCCTGATTTCTCTGAAATCGAGAAGCTGGAAAAGCAGATGAACAGAAAATTGTACGGACATCATGTGAAGAACATGATGAAGGTGGACATTAAAGAGCAGAACGATGTCTATGAGATGGACATTGATCTCCCCGGCTTTTGTAAGGATGAGATCACTGCACGGCTGGAGAACGGCTACCTGACCATTACCGCTGCGAAGGGGCTGAATCAGGATGAGCAGGATAAGGAATCCGGCAGATATATCCGCAAGGAGAGATATGCAGGTGCCTGCCAGAGAAGCTTCTATGTAGGAGAAGATGTCAAACAGGAGGATATCAAGGCAGAGTTTGTACACGGTGTGCTGAAGCTGCAGATACCGAAAGAAACCCCGAAACTGGAACAAAAGAGCAATCAGTATATTACGATTGAAGGATGATGCACTTTTTTGACCGGCCCGGCGCAAAACCGGGTCGGTTCTTTTTTGCTATTTTGGATGTAAAAATCGTACTATTTTGTGCAATTTTACGCTGGAAATGTGAGGTGAGAGTGCTAAAATAATGCCGACAGTTTTCCTATGACTGGCATAACTGCTCACTGTATCTTGATTTTGATACTGTGGAATGAATATGAAAGGGAGGAATAAACAAGTGAGTGGTATACTAATGATGGCAATTGCCATAGTAGTTCTGGGAGGAGCTTATCTGCTGTACGGACGATATCTGGCCAACAAGTGGGGAATCGATCCGAATGCCAAGACTCCTGCCTATGAGATGGAAGACGGTGTGGACTATGTTCCCGCAGATACCAATGTGGTATTCGGACATCAGTTTGCTTCCATTGCAGGCGCCGGCCCTATCAACGGACCGATTCAGGCTGCAATGTTTGGCTGGCTTCCGGTTCTTTTGTGGATCTTGATCGGTGGTGTTTTCTTCGGAGCGGTGCAGGACTTTGCTTCCATGTACGCTTCGGTAAAGAATAAGGGACGCACCATCGGCTACATTATCGAGGAGTACATCGGCAAGCTCGGCAAGAAGTTGTTCTTAGCCTTCTGCTGGCTGTTCTGTATCCTTGTCATTGCAGCATTTGCAGATGTCGTTGCGGGAACCTTCAATGGCTTCAGCCTCAATGATGCAGGAGAAGCTGCTGACAAGATTCAGGCAAACGGTGCGGTTGCGATGACTTCCATGCTCTTTATTCTGGAGGCTGTCGGTCTTGGCTTCCTGCTGAAGTATTGCAAGCTGAACAAGTGGGTCAACACCGGAATTGCGATCCTGATGCTGGTGGCTGCAGTGGCCATCGGTATGGGCTGCCCCATTTTCCTTTCCAGAGGCACATGGCACATCATCATTTTTATCTATATCATGGTTGCCTGTGTTGTTCCGGTCTGGGCCCTTCTGCAGCCCAGAGATTATCTGAACAGTTACCTGTTGATTTTCATGATCGTGGCAGCTGTCCTTGGTATTTTTGTTGCAAATCCCAAGTGTAACCTGAATGCCTTCAACGGCTTTACTGTAAACGGACAGTACCTGTTCCCTATCCTGTTCGTCACCATCGCCTGCGGTGCAGTGTCCGGTTTCCACTCTCTGGTGTCTTCCGGTACTGCCTCCAAGCAGATCAAGAATGAGAAGAACATGCTTCCCGTTTCCTTCGGTGCCATGCTGATGGAAAGCATGCTGGCAGTCATTGCTCTGATTGCAGTTGCTTCCTTCGCTTCCGGTGAGGCAGCGGCACAGGGACTTAAGACGCAGCCTCAAATCTTTGCGGGGGCGATTGCAAACTTCTTAACTGCAGCCGGTCTGCCTTATCAGCTGGTATTTACCCTGATCAACCTTGCAGTTTCCGCTTTTGCCTTGACTTCTCTTGACTCCGTAGCAAGAATCGGAAGACTTTCCTTCCAGGAATTCTTCCTGGATGAGGAGGATCCTGCGAAGATGTCTCCCGTAAGCAGAGTCCTGACCAACAAGTATTTTGCAACCATCATTACCCTTGTCCTTGCATACCTGTTGGCAAAGGTCGGATATGCAGAGATTTGGCCTTTGTTCGGTTCGGCAAACCAGCTGCTCTCAGCATTGGCTCTGATTGCCTGCGCTGTATTCCTTAAGAAGACCAACCGTCAGGGCGTAATGCTCTGGGTTCCCATGTTCTTCATGCTGTTAGTGACCTTTTCTGCGCTCGGCATGACCATCGTAAAGCTTTCGAAAGCGTTTGTGGCAGGCGGTCTTACCGTCGGAACCACACTACAGCTTGTCTTCGCTGTCCTCCTGCTGATCCTTGGTATCATTGTAGCAGGCGCAGGCATCAGAAAGCTGTTCGCGAAGAAGAACGAAGCGTAACATCTCAACCGGGAATGGTTCATCTGTCATAGGCACTGACAGTATGAGCGGGGAGGCGTCTGCCTTCCCGCGGATGCAAAATTAATATGTTGAACGCAAGGCGGAAAGAAGGCTGTGTATTCTTTCCGCCTTTTTCTATGCAGATTGCCGCGGAAGGGCATAAAGACTTCAGGAGCAGCAAAAGGACGCTTGCCAACCCCAGTGCGAATGTCTTATACTAGACATAAGTGACAGTTGCCGGAGACTGCAAGAGTTGTCCGGTAAGGGG
Organism: Acetatifactor sp.; assembly: GCA_016293615.1. Lineage (GTDB taxonomy): Bacteria > Bacillota > Clostridia > Lachnospirales > Lachnospiraceae > Acetatifactor. The sequence goes on along the minus strand of JAEDDX010000018.1, from coordinate 14,867 downwards.
GATGCGGATTGAACTATTTTGTGGAAGGAATTCAGGGCGCCGGGAAATCGACCATGACAGAGAAGCTTTTCCGGGAGCATCCGGAATATACAGTGTTTCGGGAGGGAGACTATTGCCCTGTTGAGCTTGCGTGGTGTGCCTATGTGGATGAGGATGAATACAGTAGGATCTTGGGCAGATACCCGGCGCTGGCTTCCGAGATTGCGCAGAACACGGTTTTGGAGGGCTCTGGAGAAGAGAATACGCACGGAGGTGTTTGCGGAGCATGCAGCGATACAATGCCGCGTGATCCGATAAACAATACATAGCAGTAAAGATGAGCCCGGAGACTTTTAAAAGTCACGGAAACGGTAAGAGAAGAAGGAGGATATTTCAAAATGGGAATGATGGAAAGACCGGTCGTCACAGCGCTTGCTGACGGCGGAAAGTATTGGGAGCATATGTTTGAGAGCTTTTGCTTAAAGGCTTATGTACCTGCGACAAAGATCAACGGACAGGTGAATAACTACACCTTCAGGGCACCGCTGCTTTTGGTGTTTGAAGAGAAACAAAGCACTATGGAGGAGGCAATCCGGTTTGCCGATGAAAGCGGACTTGCAAAGATCGCGGCAGATGTGGATTCGAGCGTACTGTTCGTCTATCCGACCTGTGAGGGGGGCTGGAAGCAGGCACCCGCGAGCCTCTATGCGGATGTGATCGCGGAAGTGAAGATGGACCCCAGATACGAGGACGGCATTGTGGAGATCACGGATTTCTTTACCCGTGAGTTTAAGGGTTACTTTATCAGAGGCGCCATCTTCAGGGCGGACATTTACAGCTTTGGCGAGTCCGCCGACTATGTGGCAGAAAATCTCCTGCAGACAGTGCAGGGACAGTATCTGTGGGGACCCGGTGAGATCACTCCGGCAATGTGCTCCATGGAAAGACTCAGCGTGGTTCCGAAGGTGGCGCGCAAGGATATCGGTATTTTGAGCGTGGGCAACTCTGATGAGGTCAATGCTGCGTTCGCGGGCTGTGAGAACCTGCGCATAAAGACTTCCGCCGACTATGAGGCCGACTTCAAGGCATTTGTGCGCAAGTTTAAAATGTGGTGCGGCAATATGGAGATTGAGCCTGACTTTGAAGCAATGCAGATGACAGAAGAAGCCGGCAGTGTGACCGTCAAAACTTCGCCTGACAACCGCGGGCAGTTTGCCGGCACTCAGACGCATGAGATCGGTTACTTTGCTTATTATAACCATGATACCTTCGACAAGGGACCGGCGCCTTTGCTGATCGGCTTCCACGGCGGCGGAGACTCTGCCATGTTCTTAACCTTCGTCTCCGGCTGGTACGAGATTGCACACAGATACGGCTTCCTCTATGTGGCGATCGAGAATCACCAGAATGTCACTGCAACCGAGGTGGTGGAGGTGATTGAACACCTTAAAAAAACCTATCAGATCGACGAGGGCAGAATCTATGCGTCAGGTTTTTCCATGGGAAGCGGCAAGACCTGGGATATGTATCAGGAATACCCGGAGATCTTTGCAGGGCTTGCACCTGCGAGCGCGCTGTTCCCCGTCAGGAATAATCCCTTCGGGCATGATTTGGGAGACCGGCTGAATACCACACATCCGGTGCCGTTATTCTATTCGGGCGGCGAAAGGTCGCATCTTCCGGAGCTCCCTTTCCAGGCAGAGCAGGGGCTTGAGCGTATTCAGTACGCAGCGTCCACCAATCGCGTGAAAGCAGACTTTCCGTTTGGATACGAAGAGAAGGACAAATGGACGGACCCTGTCTGGAGCGTGCGCGGTGACCGTGTAGAAGTGGTTCATGACGATACCAGAGGCAGCGACCTTACCATTCACTATTTTGACAGTGAGGACGGCGTCTGCAGAACAGCCTTCGCGAGTGTCAGCGAACAGGTCCATGAGTGCAGACATCATACCTGCGAGATGGCGTGGAAGTTCATCTCACAATTCACCAGAGAAAAACAAGAGTAACAGACAGGAAGAACAATGAACAAAGAGAAAACAGCAGTCCTTGTTCAGATGGGACTGGCGACGATATTTGCGGTGCTTTATGCTGCCGCGGTCAGATTCTGCAATGCCGGATTTGCGCAGACACAGACTCCGACCCTGGTGTGTACCCTTCTGCTGGCAACTATACTGCTTGCGGCGGGAGGGTGCCTGCTGCGGCGCAGGGAGGAAATCCCGGAGAGCGCTGTCAGCCTGGTCATCTGGATGGGTGTTTTGATTCGCATTCTCCATGTGGCTTATACGCCGGTCGGGTTCTTACAGAATGACCTGGGAATGTTTGCACCGGATAACTATGGCAACATGGGCTATGTCTACTATCTGTACACCTATGGAACACTGCCTGATGTGAACCCGATGAGCCATTATCAGTTTTATCATCCGCCCCTTCATTTCGCAGTCTGCGCGTTACTGCTGCGGGTGGCTGCATTCTTTGGCGGCGATATTGGGCGTATGGGAGTAAGGTACCTGCAGATTCTGCCGCTTGTGTACAGTGCCCTCACACTCCTGTACTTTGACAAAACGGCGAAAAAGATGAAGGTGCCCGTGACGGGGCGGTTTCTGGCCGTGTGCGCGGTGGCGTTTCTGCCGTATCAGATCCTGCTGTCCGGGGCGGTGCACAATGATCCGCCGGTACTGTTGTTTATGGTGATGTCGGTTTACTATGCATTGGTCTGGTATGAGGAACCGACCGCCCTGCATATCTTTCAGCTGGCGTTGGCCATCGGACTTGGCATGATGACGAAGATCTCTGCCGCCCTGGTTGCACCCGGCATCGGCGTGCTCATGCTGATGCGCGCCTTTCAATCGAGAGCGGAATGGAAGCGATATCTCGGACAGTTTTGCTTCTTTGCAACGGTGGTGTTTCCGCTTGGGCTTTGGTATGCGGTTCTTCGGTTTGTGCAGTTTCGAATGCCCCTGACCTATGCACCCGGTCTGCCGGAGGACTCGATTCAGAACATTTCCCGATATTCTGTGTGGGAACGATTCTTTGATTTTTCGGGTGCCTTTACGGTTCCCTATATACAGTGGGACCGGCAGGAAGCGTTTGCCGATCACAATATATTTACGACACTCGTAAAATATGCGGTTTTTGGCGAAGCTGATTATTCCAGGGTCGCAGATACCGTCCGTGTCGTGTCGGTATTGATGCTCTGGGCAACGATGGTGCTGCTTTTGCTGATGCTTGCGGGCATCGTACTGTTCCTTGGAGATCAAACGATTGCAGTGCATGTCAGGACACTGGTGCTTGTCTGTATCGCTGTCGTATTTGCGATGTATGTGAAATTCTGTCTGGAATTCACCTTCATCTGCGCGATGAACATCCGATATATTTTAGCTGCAATATACCTCGGTATGCTTGCCATGGGGTATGGATTCTCCGGTGTCATCCGGCGTCTCGAAGCAGGGAACCGAAAGGCAGGGAAGGTGCTGCGCATGTCTCTGGCAGCCCTGTTCTGGATCTATGTGACGGGCAGCATCCTGCTGGAATTCAACCTGGATGTGCTGATGTAGAAGCCACCGGCAGAAAGCATCATCGGGCGGCTCCCGCAGCGGGCACAAATTCCGGCTCTTTTACCCATGTGGTTCTCAATAGGGATTCTTTTTTGATTGGAGAGACTATGAAAATATATGTTGACTTTGACGATTGCCTCTGTGAGACAGCCGCGTATTTTACCATTCTTGCAAAAGAATTGTTTGGAATCGATGTGCCCTATGAGCAGGTTCGGTTTTTTAATCTCCAGAGCTCCTTTCATTTAGACGATGCGCAGTATGATGTGTTGATGCGGGCCGGACATAAGCCGGAGCATCTCCTTGCCTATGAGGAGACTCCGGGAGCCTGTGAGATGCTCAACCGCTGGGTCGATGAGGGACATGAGGTTTCTGTCATCACGGGAAGACCCTTTGATTCCTATGAACCCTCCAGAGCATGGCTGGACGAGCATCATCTGGAGAGACTTCCGCTGTTTTGTGTGGATAAATACGGCCGCGAAACCTTCAACTGCGATTGTACCTACAGTATGACCTTAGAGCAGTTGTACCGTCTGCGGTTTGATTTTGCGGTGGAAGATTCCCCGGCAGCCTTCGAGCATGTGATGCAGTTTGAACAATGCAAAATAGCCGTCTTCGACCGCCCGTGGAATATTCAGGCGAAACTGCCGAATGACCGGTTTGTCAGATGCAAAGACTGGCAGGAGATCGACGGGCTGTTGAAAAAGCTTTGCGGAGAACGAGGCTAAGGACCTTAGACCGGGGAAGGTAGAGTACATTTGGACCATGAAAGCGACCAAAGTCCTGAACAATGCCGGGGAGATTGCCGGATTGGCGAAACAATGATGTCATATCTTGTCATTTCCGGACAAAATATGACGATGAAAAACCCCTGAAAGCACGACACAGGAGAAGCAATCTGTGATACGATAGTATAGGCGGAGGTTTGCTTCCTTCCGGCTGTCATAGGCGGATTGGAAAGAAACATTCCTGTGGCAGCTGTGCAAAAAGGGGTGATGGCGTGAGAACAGTATATCGTGTGCGGAGAATCCTTGCGGGAGTCATTGTGTGCCTTCTGTTATCGGGTTATGTCTTCACGGCGCAGCCGGATGAGCCGCAGAGCTGTTTTGGCAATACATCTCTTGGGGCAAAGACGTTCGCGGACAATGCGCCCGAGCTTATTTCCGGTGCCGGGGGAAAACTTTTGGCAGATATGACCTTTCAAAGGACCTGCCCCTTATGGAAATATGCGCACGCACGCCAGCGGACCGCCTCTGTTTGCTTTCTGCTTCTGTGCCCTTTCGCGGGTGCACAGTCCGGTCTGCCCGGAGCAGAATATCTTATCTTTTCTGAATTGATTGCAGTTCGCAGTCAGACATCCATATTACAATATATACATGCGAAGGACGGTCAGAAGGACTAAAGCCTCCTCTTATTTATGAGCCTATGTTACAGCATAGGTTTTTTGGCGTACAAAAAAATCGGAGGATAGTGCATGGAGACCATTTATAGTATTTTGGCGATCCTCGTCTGCGTTGTCGGCGTCGTCTGGGGATGGTGGTATGAGAACGGACCGGAAAGGAAGAACGTGAAACCGGTTCCGAAGAAAGCCGGGGAAGAGGATTCTGCAACGGATACAGAGAAAGAGGAGGAGAAACGATGATTTTACAAGTGTTTTTGCTGGTGGTTGGTTTTGTGATGCTGATTAAGGGTGCGGATTTTTTCGTGGAGGGTGCGGCTGAACTCGCGAAACGCCTTCAAATCCCCGAGCTGATCATCGGGCTGACCGTGGTGGCGATGGGAACCAGTATACCCGAGGCTGCAGTCAGTATTACGGCGCAGCTTCAGGGGAATATTGAAATTACGGTCGGCAACATTGTGGGGAGCAATATTTTGAACATTCTGATCATTCTGGGGGCTTCGTCTTTGTTCGGTACATTGAAGGTATCCCGGACAACGGTCCGGTACGAGATCCCGTATATGATTTTTTGCTCTGTTTTACTGACAATTCTCGGGTTAGATGGTATGATATCCTTAAGAGACGGCTTGATTCTCTGGGCTTGCTTTCTGGCTTTTGGGGCATATCTTGCCCTGGGTGCACGCAGGCAAAAGGAAAACCGGGCGGCGGAGCAGGAGAAGCAGGTTCTCAACGCACTGTGGCTGGAACTCGTTATGATTGCGGGAGGGCTCGCCGTTTTGATCCTCGGAAGCAGGTTCTCAGTGAATGCCGCGACAGAGATCGCGAGATGGCTGGGCATCAGTGAGCGCTTTATCGGACTTACGGTGGTTGCACTGGGTACTTCGCTGCCGGAACTGTTTACCTCCGTCACAGCGACGAGGAAGGGCAGCAACGATATTGCCATCGGCAATATCGTGGGCAGCAATATCTTCAATATTCTGTTCATTGTGGGCACTTCCGGATTGATCTCGGATGTCAGCTTCCACAGTCGTTTTATTACCGACAGCATTGTGATGATCGGGGCTGCGGTGCTGCTGGGGCTGGGCGTGATACGAAAAAAAGAGATTACAGCCAGGGTGGGCTGCCTGATGCTGATATGCTATGCCGGGTATTTTGCCTATCTGTGTCTGACCTGATGCCGCGGCGGGTGCATCAGCGCGGTCTGAGATTCAAAAACTTGACTGCGTTACCCTGCCAAAGCGAATCTTAAGAATTCGTAAAAGCGAGGAATAGAACTTGCGCGAGGCAGGATAATATAGTATTATCTGTGAAAATGTTAACATTTTTTGATGCATTATTGTGTTTTCAAAAGGAGGAAATTATGATGAAAAATACTTTGGTTAAGAAATTGTTGGTGACCGCCCTGGCGGCTGTTATGGTAACAGGTCTGCTCGCAGGCTGCGGCAAGGATGCGGACGAGTCTTCCGAGAGCTCGGCCGTAGAATCTACCGGAAGTGTTGTGGAAGAGTCTTCCGAGAGCATAGAATCTACCGAGAGCATAGAATCTACCGAGAGCACTGCTGCGGAAGAGAGCAGCGAGGAGGAGAGCAGCACAGTGGAAGAGAGCGGCGCGGAAGTGACCGATGCTTCTCCTTCTGTAGCAATCGCACAGGAAATCAGAGCAGAGCTTGCAAACAGTCAGGACCTTGAGACTGTTGTCGGCAATGTGCTTGCAAACTCTAAGGTCATTCCCGGTGAGATGATGCTGGGTTCCATGCCTGTGGAGGAAGGTTATCTGAACGGCTTTGATGATGAGATTCACGGTTTTACAACCGGTATGCAGTTCGGGCCCATGATCGGAACCATTCCTTTCATCGGCTATGTATTTGAGACAGAGGATGCACAGGCGCTCGCCGATACGCTCGACAGCCATGCAATGCTCAACTGGAACATCTGCACATCAGCAGACGAAAAGCACTGCGAGATCATTGATGACAAGTATGTAGTGTTTGTAATGACTCCCGCTTCTTTTAACAATTAACAGAGCAACGGATGATTCGCAGCGAATCATCACAACGAATCACGAAAAGCAACCGTGAACCAGTCAGTGCAGGCGGGGTGAATGATGAAAAACAGAAGATCGGTAATGATGGTGTCGGCATTTATGATTGCCTGCTTCCACCTGTGGGTGCCGCTTGGGATGCGCAATCCGGTGGAAATATTCTTACAGAAAACAGCGTTTATCGGTGTGGATATGTTCTTTTTCCTTTCCGCATACTCAATTTCTGCCAGAGAGGTGACAGATTACAAGGCCTTTCTGGTATCCCGGCTGAAGTCTGTCTATCTGAAATTCATCCTGTTTGCCGTGGTTGCGTGTATCTATGCACACTGGAAGCTGCCCTATCTGTTCCGGGTTGTTACCGGACTGGACCTTTTCAAAAAAGGCGGCGGCGCCTTCCTGTGGTTTTTGCCGGCGATTATGCTGTTCTACCTGATCCTTCCCCTGTATCAGAAGCTGGATAAGAAGAACAGACCGCTTGCAATCGGTGTGGGCGTCGGAGCGTGGTTTATCATAGGCCTGCTCGTGACATTTCTCACAAAATATAAGGCGATGTTTATCTTTTGGAACCGGATTCCGGTCGTGCTGGTCGGCTTTTACGCCGCGAAGCTGATGCATTCGGAACGGGTACTGAGTAAAAAGGGCGCGAAGGCACTCGCCGGAGTCTTACTTCTGGCAGTCGGCAGTGTCCTGCTGTATTTCTTCGGATATCAGCCCCCTCTGATGAAACCCATCCCGGATATGTATTATGTGATTGCGATTCCCTCGACACTTGGTCTGATTCTTTTGACGGACCTGATACCTGAGTGCGGGTTCTCGAGGGTGGTGGGGGCCGCGACCCTGGAGATGTATGCGGTTCAGATGATATTCGGCTACGATTTCAGCGCGTTTGTGCTGAATCGGATTGCGAAGTCGATGGGACTGACGACAGGAACGAAGCTTTTGGTCAATGTGATTTCAGTAACCTTTGTTGTTGCGGTTGCAGTTCTTATCAATCAAATTTATGAACGAATCAGAAAGAGGATCCGGTAGATTTGCCGGGTCCTTTTTTCGCGTCCTTTACTTTCCGTATACTTCATAGTATGATGGGTGTATGGAAAAGCATTGCGGAAAGCATGAACGGGAGGCTGTGTATGTTTATGGAAGAAAAGAAGGCGGCTGTGACTCAGGGCCGTGCCAAAGTGCATAAAAGGGATGCCGTGACAGTACTCCTGTGGATCGGGGCAGCGCTTGTGAATCTCAAGGCGATCTTCGCGGATTTCGGACCGGACCAGACCTATGCCATTGCAACTTCATACAGGCATCTTAGCGGCGACGGACTCTTTGCGCAGATGTGGGAGCCGCATCAGTCGTCCGCCTTCCTCGCGGATTTGGGAATGCTGCTCTACAGACAGTTTGTGCCGGACTTAAGCGGCGTCTCCCTCTTTTTACAGGTGTACGGAGTGGTGCTTGGCGGATTGGTCACCTATGTCCTGTTTCGCGTGCTGAAGCGCTTCCTGCCGGGAGAACTGGTGCATGTCATCTGCCTGTTTGTCTTCGTATCCAGGCCGAAGCTCATGGTATTTCCGGAGTTCTCCAACATGCACATCGGTTTCAGTCTGCTCTTGTTCGCAAGCCTTTTGCTCTTCTTTGAATCCGGGGAAAAGCTACGGTATTTGATTGCGGCAGCTGTGTTTTTGTGCCTGCAGATTCTGTCTTATCCGTCCTGCCTCATCACTTTCTTTGGCGTGGCGGTCATTTTGTTTGTGTTTTCGAATCAGGAGAACAGGAAGAGAGTTCTTCTCCTGTTTACGGGCATATGTGCTCTGATCGGAGCCGGTTACGCAGGTTTTTTTGCCGTCAAAATCGGACTGCACCGCTTCGTGGAGAATCTGCTGTCGATTTTTACCTCTGATGTTTCCCACACGGGGACGGCGTTTGCACCATGGGTGTTCTTTCGGGGCGCCCTCATCGGCGCGCTGTGGTTAGCCGTCGTGTTTGCCCTGGCTGTCCCGACCGGCAGACTGCTTCGAAAGTCCCGGCTCCTGACAGCACTGGTTTTTCTGATGCTGTCAGACATTGTACTGCTGTTTCTTGCGCCCGCGCTGGGGGTCGATTGGACATTGGAATTCTGCATTGTCAATCCGGCCCTTATCCTCGGCTCAGCCTTTTTTGTGAAAGAATTAAAACATTCCGAGCAGAGAATCTGGTGGATCGGCGTGACCCTGTCGGTCTGTTCCTGTATCGCCGTGCTTCTTTTGACCAACCAGGGCTTCCTCTCGGTATTTGCCTACCTGATTCCGGGAACGCTGGTGTCGTTCCTGCCGCTTTACAGACATTTCGGATCCCTTCGTGAAGCGGCGGGACCGGGCAGAATTCCTCTGGTGCCGGCCCTGTTCTGCCTCTGGCTGATGGCACACAGAATGCTTACGGTATACGGTTATATCAATGTCAATGGGGAGTATCTGTTGACGGATGTGGAGAACATTGTCAGAGTCGGACCAAACTTAGGGATTGTGACTTCCCTGGATAAGTGCAACCAGTCCAGATACGGAATGGAAGATTTCAGAAACAATGTGAAGGAAGGCGAGAAGGTATTTCTGGTGGAGGATTCCTGGTATGACCCGATTGCCTATCTGTTTGCACACAATCAGGTATCGGCATACTCTACCATTGACACTCCCGTCTATGACGAAAGCATCGTGGATTACTGGACGCTCTATCCGGAAAAGGAACCGGATGTGATCGCCGTGAAAGCCTGGGCCGGCGTGGAAGATATCGATCCGACCTGTTGGTTTGACGGCTACTTAAGAGAACACTATGAGCTCTGCGGGCAGGGAACCTATTGGCATTTCTACCGGAAGAAACAGGACGGTCCCATAAGTGCATCCCTGTAAAACAGACACAGTCCATGCGACGGACGAATTCGAACCGGCGCCTCAGCGCTGGGCCAGGAAAAGGAAACCGCACAGCACATGGAGGGCGAAGAAAACCCAGCCGATGTTGACGAGGACGGTCTGACGGCGGCTGTTTTCACTTTTTGCACGCTCCAGCATCAGAAGCCGCATGAGTGCCGTAAACCAGAGAATGAGCATACCGGACATCAGGGGCCAGATAAAGTTGGCGTGGCTCAGACGGTCGCCGGCTTCGCCGAGAAGGGCAGCTTCCAGAAAGCCGATTCCGTAACTGAGCAGGGAGATTCGCCCCATGATGCTTTTACAGAAGAAGCGGGGATCGATCACTATCATATAAATCGGGAAAGCCATTCCGAGCAGTACCGAGAGGTAGACATTGTCGGTGAAAAGCTTCCAGACCTCCAGCCATTTGGTGAAGATCAGCCCGCCTTCATCCCCGTAGCTTCCGCCGAAAAAGAAGAAGACGAGGTATTGCACCAGCATATACAGCAGGGCGGGTACGGAACAAAGAAGCATGGTCAGACAATGCTTAAAATAGGTGACGCAGTCGTCCTTTTTCTGAATCAGTTTTCGAAGCAGGGTCCCCAGCATACAGAAAGCAACCGCAGGGATGAACATCTCCGCAAAGGTGGGCTTCATCACGACCGACAAAAACAGCAGGACCGCCAGCAGGATATGGTAACGGCGCCTGTGGAGGGCGACATGGAAAAAGACCGGTCTGTATGTTTCGCCGGAACTGCTTCCGAGCAGATCGATGACCAGACAGAAGCACAAAATACCGAAGATGCGCACGCTCATCTGGGTCGGATTGTGCATCGGATTCATGGAAAAGCTTCCCAGATATCTGCTCCCGGCGTCCAGCCAGTAGAAGTACAGGGCTTGCGCAAAAGTAAAACCAAAGGCGATCACATTGCTGCGAATGAGGCTTTCCTCCTCTCCGGCATAGGCGGTGATCTTCTGAATGCACCAGATCAGGGTCAGGTAATGGAGAAGCACATAGACACAGGTGGCATAACAGGCGGCGGCCTCCAGAGGCAGGCGAAAGACCTGATAGAAGAAGAGCGTAGTCAGATGCCACAGGCAATGCGGCGCCGACATCCAGCCCTTCCACCACTCGCCGGTGCGAAAGAGTGGCAGCAGTGTGTACAGATGCGCGGGAAAGTCTCCCAACCCTCCGAGTCGGATCTGTCTGCTGATATATTCATAGTTGAGGTACAGAAGTAAGAGAGAAGCGGCTATGGTAAACAGATAACCGTTCCTGCGGCTGGCTTGTGCACTGCTTGTATTCATTGCGGCGTATCCTCCGAAAACAACTTGAAAAAAGGCCTATGGTAGTATATGATTAATTCGCGGTCGGGACCTGTCTAGTATTATAGCACAGGCGCTGCCGCAAGGCAATCAGCGTTCTGAAAACCCAAAGAGCGAGACCGGTGAAGGTGTATTATGATGAAAAGAAAGTATATTTACGGATTGATTTTAGTGATCATGATTGTATTTGTGGCTGTTCCGCTGCCTTCGGCGGGGCTGAATCTGACCATTCAGTTTGGCGAATTTAAGGGAGAAAGCATGGAAGTGTTCTATACGACTCCAAAAGCCCCGTACTATTCGGCCGAGCATGCGTATACAGGGCAATATGATGCTGACAGGAAGAGCGTTTCCCTGAAGATCGATGCCGAGGCAGCGCGAAGTCTGAGCGGGCTGAGAATCGATTTTCCCAACACAGCACAGCTTCTGTCCATACAGGATATCTCTGTCAGCTCCGCGGGTACCGTGAAGAAAAGATATCATCCGTGCGCGTTTTTTGCGGACGGCAATGTCGATGCCATGCACGGTATTGAAGCGCTGGATGCGGCCCCTGCTGCGGCAAAGGTGTTTATCCTCACGGATGGCAATGATCCCTATCTCGTGCTTGGCGATACCCTGGTGCAGGATATTGCAGACTGCAGATCCCGGTATCGACTGACCAGACTGGCGTTCTGCGTCCTGATCCTGCTGGGGATACATTTCTATCGAAGACCCATTGCCCGGGATACGGAGGAAGAGCGGGACGCGCATGATGAAAATGTCAATCAAACAGGATAAAGTTTGCGTGACAGAAAACGGTTCCTATGATAAAATAATAGTATTAGGATAAGTAACTGAGAGAGGGGCAATCGATTTGAGAAAGCGTATAGGAGTATTGCTTGCGCAAATTGAGGAAAATACACAGAGAAGGTTTATGACTGAGTTTATCCGCGAGGCATATGCTCGGGATTATGATGTTTGCGTATTCTCGATGTATCAGAAGTTCCAGGAGACGGAGCTTCGCAATATCGGAGATTCTAATATTTTTCAGCTGGCACCTTTTCATCTGTTTGATGCAATTTTAATTATGCTGGACACCATCCTGACTCCCGGACTGGCGGATTCTCTGCAGAGAAGGATCAAGGAGACGTTTACCGGACCCGTGCTCGTCGTGGATCATGAGAGCGCATTTTTCCCGAGTGTCATGATGGATCATTATACGCCTGTATATAAGCTCATCAGCCATCTGATCGAGGAACACGGATATACGGATATCGCTTTTCTGGGCGGCAAGAAGGACCATCCCCACTCGGTTGCAAGGCTCAATGCCTATTGCGACTGCATGCGTGACCATGGACTGACGGTCAAAAGCACGCGCATCTACCATGGAAACTATTGGTATGACAGCGGTGAGGAGTATGTGGATTACCTGACGAAGGGCAGAAAGAAGCTTCCGCAGGCATTGGCCTGTGCGAATGATATTATGGCGCTCGGAGCTGCCGCCAGACTGGTGGAGAAGGGAATCTCCATCCCCGACCAGATCGCGGTCATCGGCTATGACTCCATCGAGGACGGAAGGACAAGCCCGGTTCCCTTGACCTCGGCAGAGATTCCCGCGGATGAATGCGGAGCGTACTGCCTGAAGTGGCTGCACGCCGCCATAGAGAATGAACCCGAGCCGGAGTTTGAATCGAAGGCTCCCCTGTTTTTGGGAGGAAGCTGCGGCTGTACCTACCATACCGAGATGGTTCCCAAGAAGCTTCGCTCCAGATGGACGACCAATCAGTCTGCGAGAGGATATTTTTCCGATTTTAACCACCTGATTGAGGATCTGCTCTCCGTGACGGACTATAAGAGCTTCTACGCAAAGGTGTTTGACTATACCTATCAGATCAGGCCGTTCCACAATTTCTACATGTGCCTGAATGACAATTTTATGTATCCCGAGCAGAATATCGGGGAGAGAGCGATCCGCAAGGGCTATGCCACGAAAATGCATCAGATTATCTCCTGTGGACCGAATCCGGACGGTTCGGACAGCCGGATCGACTTTATGAACTATTTCGATACCTATCTTCTCCTGCCCCAGCTGTACGAGGAGAGGGACTATCCGACGACTCATATTTTTACACCGTTGTATTTTGATGACAGATGCTTCGGCTATTCGGTCATCAACTACGGCAGAGATATCCGGGTCTATGATGAGACCTACCGCAACTGGATGCGCAGTGTCATGCAGGGCATGGAGGCTTTTTATAGACAGCAGAGCCTTCAGAGAATGCTGCAGCAGATCAATTCCTCACAGGTGCGTGACTCCCTGACCGGTCTGTATAATTACAGAGGATTTTTGAATCTCTCCTTTGTGCTTGCGGGAGAATGTGTACAGCGCGGTGACGAGATCTGTATCATCGCAGTGGACGTCAAGGGACTGAAGAATGTCAACGAAGAGCTTGGCCGTGATTACGGGAACCGTGTGATTCGTGTCGTGGGCCGTTTCATTCAGGAGCTTCTGGATGAAGAGGAGGTCTGCAGCAGACTCGGAAATGATGAGTTTCTGATAGCAATTCCGGGAAGTGTGGATTCCCCCAGAAGTAAGAACCTTTTGGAACAGCTCCATCAGAAGTTACAGGAGTATCGTTTGCCCGAGGCTGACAACTGGACCATTGACTTCCATTACGGCAGTTTAAGCGGTTCTCCGCTCGACAATGCTGCACTGGAGTCGCTCATCAACCACACGGTCGGCATCAAGAACCACAATAAGGCTCTGCTGCGTGACAAACACCGCAGTGAGGCAGACCTGACCTTAAGCGAGATGAAGAGAAACCAGGTCGTTGAACATATATTGGACAACAATCGGTTATCCTATTATTTCCAGCCGATCGTGCGCGCACAGGATGGCTCCATTTTTGCGTATGAAGCGTTGATGCGCTGTGAAGAGCATACGGAAGTGGGACCGGGTGATATCATGAGGGCGGCGGTCTATTTGAACCGGCTCTATGACATTGAGAAGGCGACCATCTACAATGTGCTGAACTATCTGGATCGGAATGAGAGCAAATTCAAGGATGCAAAAGTTTTTGTCAACAGTCTTCCGGGCTATCAGCTGAAGGGCGAAGATGCGATTGGAATAACGGACAAGGTGAATAAGCATAAGGAACGCCTGGTCATTGAATTTACGGAGGAATCTGAACTTCCCGAGGAACAGCTGATACAGTTTAAGAACAGCAAGATGCATGACGGCATTGAGATTGCGCTGGATGATTACGGCGCCGGTTACTCGAACGTGAACAATCTGCTGCGCTACAGTCCCCGCTATGTGAAGATCGACCGCATGCTGATCACCAATATTCAGGACAGCCCTCAGAAGCAGCACTTCGTGAGAAGTATTGTGGAATACTCCCACCAGAATAGCATTCTGGCCCTGGCGGAAGGCGTCGAGAACACCGAGGAACTGAAGGCCGTCATCAATCTGAATGTGGACCTGATTCAGGGATATTACATAGCACGCCCGAAGAAGGAGCCTCAGCCGGACATCGACAAAACGATTCGCAAAGAGATTGAACATATTCAGCTTCATAAGAAAGAGACCCTGTATTCGCTGCAGTAGAGATACAGCCTGTGCAGCGGACGGAACCCTAAAATAAGCGGAGTGGAAATCACTCCGCTGCAGACTGTAGACAAAGCGGCTCTTGGATTTACATCCCAGAGCCATCTTTCTTTTA
>JAEDDX010000134.1 GCA_016293615.1 Acetatifactor sp. | reverse complement strand
AGGAGAATAACAAAATGTGGGCATTTGAGAGTGTTTTTTATCAGATTTATCCGTTGGGCTTCTGCGGAGCGCCCTTCGAGAACGACGGTGTATTGGAACACCGCATCCTGAAGGTATTAGACTGGATTCCTCATATGAAAAAGCTGGGAACGAATGCCGTCTATTTTTCGCCCGTATTTGAATCGGACACACATGGCTATAACACCAGGGATTACCGCAAAATCGATGTGCGGCTGGGAACCAATGAGGATTTTAAACAGGTTTGTGATGCTTTGCACCAAAACGGTATCAAAGTCGTGCTGGACGGTGTGTTCAACCATGCCGGAAGAGGCTTCGGTCCTTTTTGCGATGTGCTTAGGAATCGTGAGAATTCCCCGTATGTCGGGTGGTTCCACCGCATCGCTTTCGACGGTAATTCCAACTACAATGACGGTCTGTGGTATGAGGGCTGGGAAGGCAATTATGACCTGGTGAAGCTGAATCTGCACAACGAGGACCTGATCCGCTATCTGTTTGACAGTATCAGGGGATGGGTGGAGGAATTCGATATCGACGGGCTGCGCCTCGATGTGGCGTACAGTCTGGATGAGAACTTTGTGAGACGCCTTAGGGAGTTTACAGGCGGCTTAAAGCCCGACTTTTTCCTCCTGGGAGAGATGCTGCATGGTGATTACAACCGGCTCATGAATGACGCCATGCTGCATTCCGCGACCAACTACGAGTGCTATAAGGGGCTGTTCAGCAGCTTCAACAGCATGAACATGTTTGAGATCAATCACTCCCTGATGCGTCAGTTCGGCCCGGAAAACTGGACCCTGTACAAGGGAAAACACCTGCTTTCCTTTGTGGACAACCATGATGTGACGCGCGTGGCAAGCATTCTGACCAACGAAAAGCACCTGCCTCTCATCTATGCGCTTGCCTTCGGTATGCCGGGTATTCCCTGTGTCTATTACGGAAGCGAGTGGGGCGAGAAAGCCTCGAAAAATCAAGGAGATCCGGCACTCAGACCCTGTTTTGAGAAGCCTCTTTGGAATGAATTGACTGAACTGGTCAGCAAGCTTTCGGAGGCAAAAAAGCATTCGCACGCCCTCAATTACGGCGCATTCCGCTCGGTGCTTCTCACCAACAGACAGTGTATCTTTGAGAGAAGAGCTGAGAATGAGAGAGTGCTGGTTGCGATCAATGCGGACGAGAATCCTTTTGAGGCAAGATTTGACGCCGGCTGTGCAGGCGCAGTGGATCTGATTACGGGGCAGACGCATGACTTTACAAGCGGCACCGTGCTTCCCGGCTACAGCGCATATTTCTGGAAGTGCTGCTAAGGCGGGGCTTTTACCACACGACGATACCTTTGACTTTAGACGAACATCAGAACCGGGAGATGATTTATGAAGATTGCAGTCCTGTCGGATATCCATGGCAACTATGTCGCTTTCGAGAGCTGTCTGGAGCATGCTCTTGCAAACGGAGTCACCATGTTCTGCTTCCTGGGAGACTATCTGGGAGAGTTTCCCTATCCGCAGAAGACAATGGAGATTCTGGAACAGATGCGCAGGCAGTACCGGTGTGTCTTTCTGCGCGGCAACAAGGAGGATTACTGGATCAATCGAAAGAACGACACAAACTGTGAGTGGAAGAACGGCAATCACAGTGTCTATAACATGAAGCACAATTATGAGTGTCTTACGGCAGACCAGATCGACCTCTTTGCTTCCTTCCCGATCAGTGCGCGGCTGCAATACGAAGGCTGCGCGCCGGTTCTGTTGTGCCATGGCGCACCGCAGGATAATAAAAGGAAGCTTCGCCCGGAGGATGCCGGTACGAACGAGGCGGTGGATCAGTGCGAAGAAAGGTATATTGTCTGCGGGCACACCCATGTCCAGCAAGTCATAAGAGAGGATGAGAAGGTTGTTTTAAACGCCGGTGCAGTCGGGGTCCCGCTTCACAGTACGAAGGCGCAATATCTCATCCTTGAGCCGGACGGGCGTGAATGGAAGTATGAGTTTGCGTCGGTCGCATATGACAGGGAACGCGTGATCCGGGAACTGCATGAGTCCGGTCTGTGGGAGAAGACGCCCTATTGGTGCCGCATCACTGCAAATCTTCTCCGGGTGGGAGCACCTGCGCACGGGACCGTTTTGCATGAGGTTGTGAGAGTGAACGATCATCAGGATCCCTGGTACAATATCGGGGACAGTTATTGGGAGGAAGTCCTGAAGGCTTTTGGAATCGAATAGATCTCAG
>JAEDDX010000069.1 GCA_016293615.1 Acetatifactor sp. | reverse complement strand
TCCCGGCATGCGCCGTGCAACCTCGATTCCGCGGGTGCGCATGCGCACCCACGCTCCATCTCGGTCACGGGCTTCGCCCTATCAAACAAAACAGAGAGAGTCAGGAATCGAAGCAAGCTTCATCCTGACTCTCTCTGTTTGTTTGGCACGGCTCATGCCTTGCGTGAAAGCTGCTGACGGGAATCGGACCCGTGACCTCCGCACTACCAATGCGACGCTCTACCGACTGAGCCACAGCAGCATCACGTGACGCTTTCGCAATCACCGTAGTTTATTATATATAAGCGGTCCTGATTTGTCAACCTATTTTTTTGTTTTTTACACACAAAATCTGCAATTCATTCTGAATGCTCTGTTCGATGTTTCGGCGCATCCCCTTGGAATCGGTTCCAAGTATATCCGCTCCTATAGACACCGTCAGGGTATAGTTCATCAGTTGCGCCATCAGGAAGCAGACCAGATAGTCAACCGGCGCTTCGGAAGCAATCTCATTGTTTTCTCTTGCCTGCTTAACCATTTCACTTAGAAAGTGCATGGGCAGATAGGGTTCAAACCCTTCTTCGCGCAGCTTATTTCGTATCAAAACGCTGAACTCTGAAGTATTGGAAAGAAGATGTAAAAATCTGAAAAAGCAGACTTTTCGGTCCTCGACCTTTTCGACTTCATCCAGCAGATAGGCAAGCCTCTCACGAAAGATCTCTCTGCGCATCAGTTCCTCATGCAGTTTTCCGAAGAAAAACTGCATATAGTATACAATTGCGCTGACCACGATCTCATCCTTGGTCTCAAAATATTCATACGCGGTACCTTTGCCGATACCGGCCTTATCCGTGATCGTGGATACCTTTAAATCAGCAATATCCTCTCCCTCTTCGATCAGCTCCATCACGGCGCGGTACATCTGTAATACCTTCGGAGGCATTTCTCCTCCTGCATCCATCATCTTGCCCATATCAGTCTGCCTCCGTTTCTTCCTGCACTTCGGGTTCAGCCGGTGACCAGTCCCCGGTTTCAGGCTGTGTCAGCTCTTCCTCACCATTTACCACAATCTGTCTTTCCCGGACAGTATCTTTGTTGAAGACATCGTATACACAGGGGATGACGATCAAAGTGAGCAGTGTGCCGTATACCAGTCCGCCAATGGTAACGACCGCCATGGGCTTGGCCATCTCGGAACCCATATCGTTTCCGATGACCATCGTACACAGTGCCATAATGGTAGTGAGTGCTGTCATCAGAACGGGACGAAGTCTGGTTCTGCCGGCATTCATGATGGCTTCCTTCTTAAACATGCCACCCTCTCTCAGCTGGTTCATATAGTCGATCAATACGATACCGTTGTTTACGATAATACCTGCCAGCATGACGAAACCGATCATGGCGATAACACTGATTTCACTGCCCGTAAAATACAGTCCGAGGAATCCTCCGGTAAACGCCAAAGGAATGGTAAACAGGATAATAAAGGGTGATTTGAGCGACTGGAACTGAGCTACCATGATCAAGTACATGAACGCAATTGCCAGAATCATCATCAGAACCATCTGTTCCATCGCATCCATGATCATTTCGTTTTCACCGGAGAAGACCAGCCTGTAACCGGCAGGTACCTTGTAATCGGCAAGCGCTTTCTCAATCTCCTGCGCGACCAGACTGACATTGTAACCGTCAGCGATCCCTGCGGAAACACTAAGGTATCTTGTCTGATCCGCATGATTGATGGCAGTCATGGTCTTAGCCGTCTCAAACCGGCAGATCTCCGAAAGAGGCACTTCCACCTTTGCACCATCCGCATCGGTTCCCGTCACGGTTAAGTCTTTCACCAATTCTCTGGTCAGCTGCTCGTCTTTCTCATTCAGGACAAAAATGCTGTAGTCCTTCTCAGCGCCGACCAGGGTGGAGGCTGCAGTCGCATCGGCAAGCTTTCCATACACTCCCGAGAAGACCTGCGCAACGGTCAGACCGTAGGAAACCGCCTTCTCTCTGTCGATCAGGATTCTCATCTCTTCGCCGGCTTCCGCCATTCCGTCGTCTACATCAGCGATTCCTTCCACAGTGCCGATAATCCCGGCAACCTCGCCTGCAATTCTCTGAAGTTCATCGATGTTTCGGCCTCTCACCTGAATGGAGATTCCGCTTCCGCCCAGCGCAGACATATCCATGCTGGAGGTGTCCACTGTAATGGTGGCATTCAGGTTTGCCGTGTTCGCCAGAATCATATCCGCAATTTCTTCATTGCTCTTCGTTTTATCCTCTCTGGTGACCACATAAATGGTGGCAGCGTTTTCACTTCCGCCGCCTCCGCCCAGCAGCGCCATGGTATTGGTGCTGGTCATCGCACCGACATCCTGAATATCATCTACGGACATCAGGTACTCTACCACTTCATTGGCTGCCTTTCTGGTATCATCGAGGGTCGCTTTTTTATCCAGAGTGACATTGACAGTCATCTGTGTGGAATCCATATCAGACATAAAGGCAAAACCGTTGGTGTATGCCAGTGCGATACTTCCGAAGAGAAGTGCAAAGACAAGGATAAACACCACGGGCTTAAAGCGCAGGGACAGTCCCAAAACCTTTTCGTAGCCTTTCACAAGTCCGCTGAAGAGTTTTCCCTCCTTCTGAGGCTTTGAGGTCTTCAACACCACGGAGGACATTGCCGGTACTACGGTAAGCGCAATGACAAGGCTTGCCATCAGCGAAAATCCGATGGTGAGTCCCATATCGACAAACAACTGTCTGGTCAGACCCTCTGTGAAAACGATGGGCAGGAACACACATACCGTGGTCAAAGTTGACGCCATGATTGCTCCGGCCACTTCCTTTGCGCCCTGCTCGGCAGCTTCCCTGACACTCACGCCCAAACCTCTCAAGCGGTAAATATTCTCGATTACAACGATGGAGTTATCTACCAGCATACCGATGCCGAGCGCAAGACCCGACAGGGAGATGACATTCAGGGTGACGCCGCTGAAGTACATGCAGACCACCGCCGTGATGACACTGATGGGGATGGAAACCGCTACCACTGCTGTCGGTCGAAGATCCTTTAAGAACAGAATCAGAATCAGCACAGCAAGCAGGAAGCCCCAGATAATGTTTCCGAAGATAGAATCCATTACCAGGTCAATATAAATGCCCTGGTCCATCAGGGTGATCATGCTCAGCCCGTTGTGCTCTTCCATCAGCTCCCGGAAGCGAGAATCCAGCAGATCGGACACTTCTCCGGTGGAGTAGCCGGTCTGCTTCTGAATGGTTAACATGACACCGGCACTTCCGTTTACATTGGTATAGATTGCAGCTGAGTTGTCGGTATAGAAGACATCCGCAACATCGCCGAGGGTGATGACGGGAACACCGTCCATATGAAGGTCCATCAAAGGAAGCTCCTGCAGTTCCTCCACCGTGGAAGGCTTATCACCCATGCGGACCAGATAATCAATTCCCTCTTCAGTGACATAACCCGCAGGCATGGAGAAGTTCTGTGCGGTCAGGAGACCCTTGATGGTGTCCACCGTCAGGATTTTCTCCATATCCGCCTGATCATAGGCCTGTTCCTTCGAATCCGCCAACTGCTTCTCACCCTCTTCGAGCTGCTTCTTGGCTTCTTCCAGTTGCTTCTTTGCTTCCTCCAGCTGAGCCTGCCCGGCCTTGATTTCCTCAGCGCCGCTGTTAAGCTGACTCTCCGCAACCTCCAGCTTGTATTGTCCCAGGGAAATCTGCGCCTTACCGTCTGCAAATCCGACAGCGGCAGCCATCTGTCCCTCTTCAATTTTCACAAGACCGGTATTGATATCCGCCAGAGCCTTGTTCATATCCGTAATGTTCTGGGAGGCAAGCATTGCATTGATCTGCTCCACATAGGCGTCATATTCCAATCCGCCTGTCACAGCCTTCATCTGCTCAGTCAGATTTCTCTTCTGTGTTTCCAGACCGACATTTCCTGCCAGAATGGTCACTTCCAGGCCGCCCAGACCGGTGACAACTTCCGATTCCTTCTCCGGATCTTCCCAATCCAGAGCCTTCACAGTTTCCAATGCTTCCTTCTGATTCGCCTGCTCCACCACCATGACGAGAGTGGCATCCTCTGTCACTTTGGTTTTCAATGCTGCGATCTCGGCCTTTGCATCCGCCAGATCCTGCAGGGCCTGAGCATCCTCAGGATTCGCTGCAAGAATCTCCTGTGCGGCTTTGAGCTTCTGCATGGATACAGTATAGGTGATCGTAGAGCCTTGCAAAGAAAGCAGGGAAGCCTGTGCGGTCTCGATCTGTTTTATCCCTTCATTGTAAGCCTTTGCGGCTGCCATACTGGTCTGGAGGGTCTCCAGATTGGTCTTGGCGGACAACAGGGCGTTCTTCTGTGCGGCAAGCTGGCTGGCCATTGCATTCTGCTGTGCCTCCAATTCAGCCTTGCCCTGTTCGAGCTGCTGTTTTCCCGTCTCCAGCTCCTTCTTGCCGTTTACAATCTCCTTCCCGGCCTTGTCGAGCTCCTTTTTGCCTTCCTCCAGCTCCTTTTCGCCGCTCTCGATCTCTTCCCGGCCTTCATCGATTTTTTGCTGCGCTTCCTGCATCTTCTCATCAATGGCGGCAAAAACCTTCCGGTTGACCTCTGCGACCTTCTCCTCGCTGATTACGACATTGACGCTCTCCTCCAAAAGACCGGTCGTGCTGACGCTGGCGACGCCCTCAATGCTTTTCAGCTCCGGGGTAATATACTCCTGCACAAAATCACTGACCTGTGCATTGTCCATACCATCCATGCCGACAGCCGCAATCATAACCGGCAGCATGTCCGGGTTCAATTTCATGATGATCGGGCTTCCGACGGAATCATCCCAATAGCTCTCGATCTGGTCAAGACTTTCTCTGATTTCCAGGGAAACTGCGTTCATATCAGCCGTCTGCGCAAACTGCAAAATTACCATCGAGTAGTTCTCGTTGGAGACGGAACTGATACTTTCGATATTGCTGACCGTAGCCATCGAGGCTTCCACGGGCTCCGTCACTGCCATCTCAACCGTCTCAGGGCTCGCGCCGGGATAGGTTGTCAGAACGATGACATACGGAAGGCTGATGCTGGGAAGCAGGTCCGCCGTCATTTTGGTAAATGAGACAATGCCCAGAATGATTGCCAGAACGACTCCCACCAACACAGTATAGGGTTTCTTGACGCTGATTTTTGATAACATACTTACTCCTGTCTTTTGCCGTCCGACCAGTCGGTCGGTTTTGTTACCTGTTGATTATATGCCCCGTCCTGCCCGCAGTCAATAGAAAGAAAAGGAACGAATTCTAAAAAAAATATAAACCGGTCTGTCTAAATCACAAACCGGTTTTCATCATGGTACGCTTCATTGGTCACCTTTGATAATCCTTCTGATCTTTGCCTTCAGTCTCTGGAGGGCGTTGTCGGTTGCCTTTTCCTCTCTTCCCAAAACCTTCGCGATCTGGGAGGTCGGCATGCCTGTCACATAGAGATCGAGAACCTGCCGCTCAAATTCACTCAATTCCTCCTCAATTGCCTTCTCCAGATACTCCATCCTCTCCCTGTCGAGCACCAGCTGTTCGGGGCTCATGCCGACCTTGGCAGAGAGTCTCTCTCCCAGTACAGGAGATTCCTTCTCCGAACCTTCGGAAGGATCGAAGCTTTCACCCGGAGAATCCAGGGAAACCGAACTATTCAGCGGAAAATGCTTTTTTCTTTTGGATGCCTGTACTGCCGTATACATCTGTCTGCTGATGCACAGCTCCGCAAAGGTATAGAAGCTCGCATCTCTTCCGCAGTCAAAATCTCTGACCGCCTTAAACAGACCCACCATCCCTTCCTGAATCAGATCGTCGCGGTCTGCGCCCAGGATAAACATCGATTTTGCCTTGCTGCGCACCAGATTTTTATACTTGTCAAACAGGTAGTCCATAATCTGTGATTCGCCGCGTCTGAGTCTGTCAATCAGTTCATCATCCGTATACTGTGCATATTCTGTCTCTCTGTCCGACACCTGCAAGATACCATCCTCTCTATTGCGTCATATATCAGTTCATTCTCTGTCTTACGATTTCAAACGCCAGTACGCCTGCTGCCACGGAAGCGTTCAGGGAATCGATGTCACCCTTCATCGGAATGGAGGCAATCATATCGCACTTTTCCCTGACAAGTCTGCTCACACCCTCGCCTTCATTACCGATCACAAGGCCGATCGGGCCCTTCAGGTCCAGCTGATACATGGTGGTTCCACCCATATCCGCGCAAACAAACCACAGGCCTTCCTTCTTCAGATCCTCTATGGTCTTCGCAAGATTGGTCACCTTCGCTACCGGCGTAAAGTTGATCGCACCGGCAGAGGTTCTGGCAACGGTCGCCGTCAGACCGACCGCACGATTCTTCGGAATGATGACGCCGTGCGCGCCGGCAAGGTTTGCCGTACGGATGATGGCGCCCAGATTGTGCGGATCTTCAATGGCGTCCAACAGAAAAAGAAAGGGAGGTTCCCCCTTGTCTCTCGCCGCCTGCAGGATGGTCTCGACCTCCGCATACTCATAAGCAGCCGCACAGGCGATGACACCCTGATGTTTGCCGGTCTCAGAGAGCTGATCCAGCCTTTCCCTGGCGACATACTTCACGATGGTATCCTGCTTTTTTGCCTCTCTCTTAATGGTCATGATCGGACCGTCCTGACATCCGTCCAGGATGTAGAGCTTGTCTATTGTTTTGCCGGAACGGAATGCTTCGATGACAGCATTTCGTCCCTCAATCATAAATTCCCTGTAACCCATATGTTTCCTTTCCAGACCTACAATTCCATGCCGGCGGCTTTGATACCGGCCTGCACCAGCTTAAGGATCCTCTCCTGCCTGTCCGTGAGATACAGATATCCTATCACAGCCTCAAAGCCGGTCGCTTTCAAATACTCCTCCATGGACGCATTCTTGGCCTTCGTATGCGGTTTTGCGTTTCTGCCGCGGTGATAGACATCCCGCTCTTCTTCGGTCAGCTGCTCCTGAAGGGCATCTATGATGCTCGCCTGCGCAAGGGCACTGACATAGTTTACCGTGATGCGATGCAGCATATTGGCAGGCCGGTTGGCCCGTCCGACCACAATGGTGCGAATGATCATATCATAGACCGCATCGCCGATATAGGCAAGCGTCAGGGGAGAATAGCTTCGGATATCCTGCTTTTTTCCCGGAAATGTCTGCTGAATCAAAGACAGCATCGAATCCTTTATGCCTTCTTCCATTTTACACCCTCACGCGTATCTTCAATGACGATACCCTTAGCAAGAAGCTCTGCACGGATTGCATCCGCCTTCGCAAAATCCTTCTCCTTCTTCGCAGCCTTTCTCTCCTCAATCTTCGCAAGCACGAAGGCTTCCAGTTCCGCATCGACTTCCTTGTCTGCTTCCTTCATGGCATGTGCGGTGGTCAGATCCAGAGAAAGCACCTCGTCAAAGCTCTCCGCCAGGGCATACTTGGTTGCGTCGTTCATCTCGTCCTTCAACATATCGTAAAGGATGGTGATTGCCATAGAGGAGTTCAGATCGTCACACAAAGCAGCCTCAAAGCGTTCTCTGTACTCTGCGAACTTCTTACCGTCGATCTCTCCGTCACGGTTCAGGGTGCCGATTCTTCTCACCAGCTTATCATAAGCAGCACTCATATTGTCCAGAACCTCATAGGAAAACTCCAGCGGCTTGCGATAGTGGGACTGCAGGCAGAACATTCTGTATACAACAGGATTGTAGTTTTTGCTCTCCAGCAAAGACACTGTCAGGAAATCTCCCTTGGACTTACTCATCTTGCCGGACTTGTCATTCAGATGATGCACATGGAACCAGTAATTACACCATTTGTGTCCCAGATAGGATTCGCTCTGAGCGATTTCGTTGGTGTGGTGCGGGAAAATATTATCCACGCCGCCGCAGTGAATATCCATATATTCACCGAGATGCTTCATGCTGATGCAGGAGCACTCGATGTGCCATCCGGGATAACCGATTCCCCAGGGGCTCTCCCACTTCAGCTCCTGATCGTCAAACTTGGACTTGGTAAACCAAAGAACAAAGTCGCTCTTGTTGCGCTTGTTCTCGTCCTCATCCACATCATCGCGAACGCCGACAAGCAGTTCCTTCTCGCTCTGGTTGGAAAATACATAGTACTCCTCCAGTTTGGAAGTGTCGAAGTAAATATTGCCGCCCGCCTCATAGGCGAAGCCCTTCTCGATAAGCTTCGTGATCATATGAATGAACTCGGAGATACAGTTTGTGGCAGGTTCCACCACATCGGGGGTCTTGATGTTGAGCTTTTTGCAGTCGCTGAAAAAAGCATCGGTATAGAACTTTGCGATCTCCATCACGGTCTTATGCTCTCTTTTGGCGCCCTTTAACATCTTGTCTTCGCCGGTATCGGCGTCGCTGGACAGATGTCCCACATCGGTGATGTTCATGACACGCTTTACATCATAGCCGATATAGCGCAGGGTCTTCTCCAGCAAATCCTCCATGATATAGCTTCTCAGGTTGCCGATATGGGCGAAATGATACACGGTCGGTCCGCAGGTATACATTGCCACCTTTCCGTCTTCATTGGGTACAAAACGCTCTACCGTTCTGGTCAGTGTGTTGTAGAAAAACAACTTATTCTCCATCAGTCTCTCCTCCTTGTTTCATCACTTTTATTTTCTGTTCCAACTGCGTCAGTCTCTCGGAAAGCTCCGCATTTGCTCTCTGCAGGGAAGTCATTTCCTCTCTGACGGGGTCCGGAAGGTCCGTCTGGTTCATCGTCTCCCTGGGCAGGGATGCATTGTCCCGCTTCACCACCCGGCCGGGCACGCCGACCACCGTACAGTTCGGGGGAACCTCACTTAACACGACGCTACCCGCACCGATCTTGGAATTGTCTCCGATGGTAAACGAACCGAGTACCTTGGCGCCGGCACTCACCATCACATTATTGCCGAGGGTCGGGTGTCTCTTGCCGTGTTCCTTACCGGTACCTCCGAGAGTGACGCCCTGGTAAAGCGTCACATTGTCGCCGATGATGGTCGTTTCACCGATGATGACACCGTTGCCGTGGTCGATAAAAAGTCCCCGTCCGATCTGTGCGCCGGGATGAATCTCAATGCCAGTCTTGCGCACGGCTCTCTGCGATATCCACCTCGCCAAAAAGTAATGTCCCTTCTGATACAACTTATGCGCCACACGATAGTGCATCATAACCTTGAAGCTCGGGTACAGAAAAACCTCCATCGACGAATGAATCGCCGGGTCGCGCTCCCTGATGATCTGTATTTCTTCCTTGATGTTGCTGATGATACTCATTTTGTCCACTTCCGTCAAACATAAAAAAGCGGATCATTCCCCTCCCTAGAGACGAAATGATCCGCGGTTCCACTCTGCTTAAAGGCGTCTGCCTTTCCCTTGATGGGCTTAACGCGCCCGAAACGTGACTGCCTACCTACCGCCCCGGTGCTCAACAGTCCTGCTCCCGAATGCACTTTCCCTTCCCTTGGACGATGACTGCTCGCAGCTTATCAACAGTCACTCTCTGACGCCCTCTCACGAAGGTACTCTCTTCGTTCTTCGCATTTCTCTACACAATAGAATATGCAATTTAAACCCATTTGTCAACCATACTTTCCGCAAAAGGACTGCAAATGGCGATTAAGACATCTTCCCGCAGCCGGAGCAGCCGCTGCAGCCGTTTTGAAGCTGCTGCGCGGAAAGGTCGAACGGACTGGTCAGCATACAGATTGCCTGCGAGGAGATCCCCTCGCCGGTACCGGTAAACCCAAGGCCCTCTTCGGTCGTCGCCTTCACATTGACACAGTTTAGGTCAATCTCAAGAGCGTTTGCAATGTTTTCCCGCATGGTATCAATATAGGGGCGCATCTTAGGCGCCTGCGCAATGATGGTGGCATCGATGTTCTCAATCAGATATCCTTTTTCCAGAAGCAGCTCCCCCACCTTCTTCAGCAAAAGGATGGAGGATATTCCCTTGTATGCCGGGTCACTGTCCGGAAAATGTTTCCCGATGTCTCCCAATGCCGCCGCACCAAGCAGTGCATCCATAATCGCATGTAAAAGTACATCCGCGTCCGAATGGCCGAGCAGTCCCTTTTCGTAAGGAATCTTCACGCCTCCCATGATCAGGTCTCTGCCTTCCGTCAGACGATGTACATCATAACCTGTTCCCACTCTCATACCGTTTCCCTCCCGGTGAACCCTTATTCCATGCTGCCTTTTGCAGATACACTTCTCTTTCTTTTCGGCTTTGCATAGGCTATGCTGCCGTCAAAGCGAAGGTCCCTCGGCTTCCCCGCGCGCTCTCTTTGTCCCGTCCGGTTGTCCTTTCTCCGGTCAGTCTTCTCGTGTTTTCTGCGCCTAGTGTCCTCGCCCTGCTTGTCTGTATGTCTGCGAAAGCCGGGTCTTCTCTCCTCCGGACTGCCTTCCCGGCGACGGAATCCTCTGCCGCGCCTGTCCTCTTGGATCAAAGCATCGTATCTGCCGAATCTGCCGGTCTTCGCCGCAGGCTTGTCAGCCTCAATCTCAGGGCCCTTATCTCCAACCTGGAGCTTTAGCATAACTGCTGCCAGGTCGAGCGCATCGCACGCTTCCTCTTCCATCTTTCTTTGCAGGAAAGCCTTCATGAGCTCTATATCTTCATGTCCGTGCAGCTCCCAAGCCCTGTTCAGGTACTTGTCTGCCTTGGCCTTCAGTGCCTTAGCTGCACCCGGCAGCTTCTTTTCCTTGATTTCTGTATGACAGATCCGCTCGATCTCACGGATGCGATACATTTCTCTGTTGGACACAAAGGTGAAGGACTTACCGGTCTTGCCGGCTCTGCCCGTTCTGCCGATACGGTGTACATAATACTCAATATCCTGCGGGATATCGTAATTGATCACCGCTTCCACATTGTCCACATCGATTCCGCGTGCCGCCACATCGGTCGCAATCAAAATATGCGTGCTGCCGTTTCTGAACCGATTCATCGCGACATCTCTCTGATGCTGGGACATGTCTCCGTGCAGTCCTTCTGCACGGAAGCCCGCCTTTTTTAACACCTCGGCAAGCTCATCCACCTTAACCTTGGTATTACAGAAAATCAGGCAGAGGGAAGGCTGGTAATACTCAAGCAGTCTGATACAGGCCGCATCCTTGTCCTGACTCTTTACTCTGTAATATCTCTGGGAAACCAGCGGGATGGTCAGTTCCTTCGCCGCTACACGCAGAAGCCTTGCATCCTTCTGGAACTGCGTTGTGATGTCCAGAATCGGCTGCGGCATGGTTGCGGAGAACAGCGCCGTCTGATGCTCTCCCGGAATCTGCCCCAGAATCAGCTCCATGTCCTCACGAAAGCCCATGTTCAGCATTTCGTCGGCTTCATCCAGCACGACGGTATGAATATTGTCCAGCTTAATCGTGTGTCTTCTCATATGATCCATCACACGGCCGGGGGTACCGACAATGATCTGTACGCCCTTCAGTCCGATGATCTGTCTTCCGATCTCCTGCCCACCGTATACAGGGAGCACCTTGATTCCATGCATATATTTCGCGATCTTGCGAAGCTCCTCCGCCGCCTGGATGGCCAGCTCTCTGGTCGGACACAGGACAATACTCTGCAGCTTTTTCACATCAGGATCTATCTTCTGCAGAACGGGAATTCCGAAGGCTGCCGTCTTACCGGTTCCTGTCTGTGCCTGTCCGATGATGTCCTGACCGGAAAGCAGTGCCGGAATGGCCAGCTCCTGAATCGGAGAAAACCGGTCAAAGCCCATGTCCCTGATGGCGCGAAGAATACGCTCATCGATCATGCCCTCCCACGCAAGCATGGCATCCGCTTCTTCCTGCCGTTCCTCTGTATTCATTTCTTCCAATGCTTCGGTCCATTCCGTCATCTCTGTCTCGTTACTCATATTCCCTCTTTTCAAAAACTTCAGATACAAAAACTGCCCCCAAGTATCCCCGGATTGGGGATACAAGTGAGCAGATCGTTTGCTTCTCACTCAACAATAGCGTAGTATAGCATGAAATGTTGAGAAACACAAGAAAAAAAGCTCTCTTTTTTCTGGTTCTCGTTCGCCATTTGTCCAAGCTGACCCTCCGGGTGATTTTCCCCACAAAAACTGACAGGACTTCAGAGCCGTGCAGCGCTTTCGTCAAGACATACTATTGCCGCAGCAGCATAGCCTTCGATTTGGGAATCGAGTAGGAGGAATTTCTCAATCAAGAGAAATTCCGACCTCTCACACCACCG